>DATNLB010000267.1:0-16300 GCA_035603095.1 Candidatus Acidiferrales bacterium | reverse complement strand
TGGCGGCAATAACGGTGGAAGAAACGCGAAAGATGGTATGGCAGTGAATTGTGGTCAGTATTGCCTAGTCCTGTCCGAAGTGATGAAGAGGCAGAACACTTGACTCAAGTGTCCTCGCACTCTACACGTGTCGCGACAGTGTCGATCCCTTGACAACCGGTCAGCACCGCATGACGCTGCTACCTCGTACCTGTCAGGGAGCTTGATATTGGAGATTTTCGTCGTTAACAGCAGAGTGCTGGCTGGCCGAAGGGCACCTTGGAAACAAGCCCTGGGTGCAAGCCCTACGCCGATACACCTACCAACATCTAGGAGATGCTCATCGCTGTTGGTCGCTCGCAAAAGTGAAAGAAAAGCTGCGACGCTGAAAGACTAGTTCGGCCGATTCGGCGTGATGGGTAAATGAAAGCCCGGTTTCGACAAGTTGTATTCGAAGTAGGCGTAGGGATAGCTGTAATCGTGACCCGGCGTAGTGGTCTTGAGAAATTGTCCGGCGAACATGCGAGCATAACCAAATCCGAAGCTCAGTCCTTTATTCACTTCGTATTCGGCAACCATATCGAATTCGTTGCCGATGTGCCGGCTCGCGCCGGGGTGGGCGGCAACCGCAATTGCTCCACTGTTGGCGTAGAAGTTGTCGTTTGAAGTGGCCAGCCAGAAACCTTCAAATTGCTGTTTGAGTTTCCATTTTTTCGTGGGCTCTTCTTCGACACCTGTGCGGAACTGCACAACGTTGCGGCGGCCAACCTGATCGGCAAAGCCCAACTTGTCGTGATTCGAAGGATAGATCTGGTCAAAGGTATTCCACTCGTGGCCGTTCGGATTTTTCGTTCCAGAGGCGTAATTACCCTCGAGAAAAACGCGAGGCGTGGCGGCCACTTTGCGAAATGTTTTGCCGCCGCTGGCATAGCCCGCCCATGCAGCAATGGAAGATGCGCCGAGCGAGCCTTTCTGTCCGTCGAACTCGGTGTCGTAATCGAAATTAGCGGGTAGATCGCCCTTCCAGTGAAGACCAATGGTGACTTCATTGAGGTGCCCACGGTTCAGCGTCTCCGGAAGTTCAGAGCTCGAGGGTGCGACGCGCCACAGAACGTAGGGCTCGAAGTCAGCCTTGGGGACGATGTTCTGCAAGCTTCCGTAAACTCCGTACAGATTATTGCCCGGGATTGCACTGTGCAAGTCACTATTGTCCTCGGGTACTACGGAAGAGGCGAACACGCTGACTTTGTAGCCTGGATGGTGAAGGTCAACCCGCGCGACGTTGAAAGTGCGACCGACGTTACTCCATTCGGATGGGCCGATTACGCGTTCATCGCCGAAACGGAGGACTTCGCGGCCCGCCAGGGCATCTATCCAACCTGTTTCGGAGCTGCCTACTTGAGGATAGGCCTGCCAAAGCGTCCACTTATCCTCGTAGGGATTGGCATTGGGGATGTGGTGATTGAAGAAAATACGAGCATCCTGCACTTCGCCGGAAAAAGCCAGCCACTCCTTGGGCCGAATAGTCAGATTCACGCGCAAGCGATCCAAGTAATAAAAATCGTTCGTGCTTGTGAACCCGATTCCTGTGGGGCCCTCAATACGACCACGATATTCCCCACCGATGTGGAACCAACTGGGCAAAGATCGGTTCAGCTTGTCGACAGGAAACAGCCAATCCAGAGAATCAGCCGCTCCGACCGGGTCAAATACGCCCGCAGAGTTCGAATTAGTGCTCGATCCAGCATTCGCGCTTGAGTCAGGAACTGTTTGAGCATTGATGCGCTGCCGAACCATGCACAAAACAAGCAAGAGAACCAGGACGATACATCTTCGTGTTGCAACCTTCTTCATCACAGAGTGGCCCTTGGCGCATTCATCAGCGGTGCAGTTTAAGTTCCAGAAGCCCGTGCATTGGCAATCATTCAAATTCGTGGGCATCAGGAACTCTCAATTCTCTTGAGTGCCGAAGCCATCGGACAGTGAATGTCGAATTCTGTCGCGTTTATTGGACACGCAATCGTTCGAGTCAAACTATGGAGCCCCGATCGTGAGATTTGCCAGACCATGACTTTGACTGTACTCAGCCGCCATCGGTCGACACTCCCGTGCCAGTGGAACGGAAGTTGCAACGGCTCAATTGGAGCGTGGAAGAAAGATGGACACACCAACGTGCGAACCAGATGCAGCACAGTTTCTTCATCTCACCAAGACAAGAACCGCATGAGCGAGACTTTCCCGGTCGTTTACTTGGCCCGGCACGGTGAAACAGCCTGGACAATTACTGGCCAACGCACCGGGCTTATCGATCTACCACTCACCGAACGTGGCGAATGCAATGCGCGACGACTGAGACAGCGCCTGAGCGGACTGATGTTCGCGAAGGTCTTTACCAGTCCATTGCAGCGCGTCATGCGGACCTGTGAGCTTGCCGGCTTCGGATCTGTGGCGCAAATTGATCGCGACCTCGTTGAGTGGGACTACGGTGAATACGAAGGGCGCCAGACATCGGAAATACTCGCGGAACGGCCGGACTGGCAACTGTTCCGCGACGGCTGCCCCGGCGGAGAACTGCCACAGCAAGTCGCCACGCGGGCCGATCGTGTGGTCGGCCGCTTGCGCGCGGTGGTGGGGAACTCATTGCTTTTTTCCAGCGGGCATTTTCTGAGAGTATTGGCCACACGCTGGCTTGGCATCGAACCCGTCAACGGCAGATCACTCATTCTGAATACAGCGAGCCTGAGCGCACTGAGTTATGAAAACAGCCTCTCGCAGCCTGCGGTTCTCCTTTGGAACGACGTCCATCATGTGCGCACTTCAAACGGACAGGGGCGATCCGCCGGTCGCGACTACGAGGCGCTGACAACCAACGAGATAACAGGATAAAAAAGCGATATGCCTGTCGGCGGATGACGACAGACACTCAATCGCTGCCATTTCGTCCCAGTTGATCGATAAAGGACCGCACGAGTTCTTCATCGGTCGAAACATCCACTTGGATGCGTGTGGCTGCCAAAGTCACCGCCAGGTCGGCTGCGTAGGCCTTTAGCTCGCGCCTGGCTTGGTTTACGGCCGCTGCAATCTCATGCTCCGTCGCCTTAACAATTCTGCACTTCTCCTCTTCGGCAGCGACACGGATTCGCGCCTCCTCCGCCTGCCACTGCTGGTCGGCGATCGACTGTATTGTGGCGATCTCACAGCCTATTTTGGCGAGGCGCGATTCGATGGCCGACAGCCGCTGCGTTGCCTCGGCACTTGCCCTCTGCGCACCCTCAAGACCCTGCCGGATGAGTTCTGTCCGTTTGCGAAATATGGCAGGCAATCTGGATCTCAAAGGTATGGCGATGAGCGTGACGAGCGCCACGAAGTTGAACGCTACACTCAGCCTGTAGGCCACTGCCGTATTGATACGCAAAGTCTCTGCCACCCATTTCAAGGAGGGGGAATTCTTGAACTGTTCGTTCGTCTCGTCATCATCCAGCGTCTGAGCGGCGCTCGCAATCTCGTCGGGGCTGTTGTTCTGAGCGGTCTTGGTATAGTTCTTTTCTCTCTCCAGCAGTTGCTGCAAGCCGACAACAGGAGTCTTCAGATTCGACAGGGATCGACCCTTCTCTCGTTCACCGGCCAAGGTGATGGGAATCGAAAGGAGTGCGACCGTAAGCCAACACTTTAAGACACCACATTGCTCCCCCAAGGCGCTTCTCCGTAACAGACCTTTTCTGCCCTCACGGACTGATGTCAGGTAAATTCCCACGAGACCTTTTCACATTGGAAGAGAGCTGGGAACAAGCAGTTTCGTTTGAATCGGGACCGGCGAAGTCAGCAGGCGATGAATCGGACATTTGCCGGCTATCTCCAGCATTCTGCGTTGTTGGTCTTCGGATAGATCTCCGTCGAAGGAGATCCCCATTTCGATTCCGTCCACCATCCCCATCTTCGTATCGGAGTCGGCACGATCCGCCTCGGGAACTTTCGCGTATGACAAAACGACATGCACTCCCTCAAGAGGCCACTGTTTTCTGTCGGCGTACATTTGAACAGTGATACCGGCACACGCTCCCAGTGCGGCTAGGACCAGATCGTGGGGCTCGGGCCCCGCGTCTTTGCCACCGTTCTCGCTCGGTTCGTCCGCCTGGAACAGATGAGGGCCGACGGATATGTTCTGGACAAATCTCAGAGATCCGGAATTTACCGATACATTTCTCGACATATTTCTTGCCTTTCGTATTGCAACCTTCTTCATCACAGAATGGCCTTTTGCGCATTCATCTGCGTGCAGTTTCAGTTCCAGATGCCCGTGCATTGGCGATCATTCAAGTTCGTGGCCATCAGGAACTCTCAATTCTCTTGAGTGTCGACCATCGGACAGTGCATGTCGAATTCTGTCGCGTTAATTGGACACGCAATCGTTCGAGTCAAACCATGGAGCGATCGTGAGATTTGCAAGACCATGACTATGCCTGTACTCAATCGCCATCGATCCACACTCCTTTGCCAAGTGGAACGGAAGCTGCAATAGCTTAATTGGAGCGTGGAAGAAAGATGGAGACACCAACGTGTGCCGGACAGCGAACAACCAACACACTCCAAGGAACGAAACGAAATAACTGTTTGCAAATCTGAGCGAGAAATTGTGGAAGAGAAATTGCATAACTATGAGAGGTAGTCGACGTTGAAAGAGACAGAACGTTGGCGCTGTGAACTCATTCACCAATAAGGAGCTTTCGATTATGAAGTTACCACTGGAAGGAATCAAAGTAGTTGACTACACCGGCGTGCAGGCCGGACCGGCGTGTTCGCAAATGATGGCGTGGTTCGGCGCCGACGTCCTGAAAGTCGAGCGCATGCACACAGGAGACAATACCCGAATCCAGTTGCGCGACATCCCCAACGCGGATGCGCTCTACTTCACCATGGTCAACAGCAATAAGCGGTCGCTCGAGATCGATACCAAGACGCCCGAGGGCAAGGCGATCCTGGAGGAACTGATCCGCCGCGCCGACGTGATGATCGAAAACATGGCGCCGGGCGCGCTCGACCGCCAGGGCTTCACCTGGGAGCATATCCATGAACTCAACCCGCGCCTGATCTTCGGCGTTGTCAAGGGATTTCCCGATGGCTCCCCCTTCTCCGACCTCAAGTCGTACGAGAACGTGGCCCAGTGTGCCGGCGGCAACGCCTCGACGACGGGCTTCTGGGACGGCCCGCCGACGGTCGCAGGTGCCGCGCTCGGCGACAGCAACAGCGGCATGCACCTCTTGATCGGCGTCCTCGCCGCGCTCCTGCAGCGTGAGAAGACCGGCAAGGGCCAGAGGGTGTTCATGTCCATGCAGGAATCGGTGTTGAATCTCTGCCGCGTCAAGCTCCGCGACCAGGAGCGGCTCGAGCGCGTCGGCTACCTAGAGGAGTATCCGCAATATCCAAATGGCACATTTGGGGACGCCGTCCCGCGCGGCGGCAACGCCGGCGGGGGTGGCCAGCCGGGCTGGGTGCTGAAGTGCAAGGGCTGGGAGACTGACCCCAACTCCTATATCTATTTTACGATCCAGGATTCGAACTGGCCGCGAACCGCCGAAGCCGTCGGGCACCCGGAATGGGCGTCCGACCCGAACTACACGACGCCGAAAGCGCGACAGCCCCACATCTTCCAGATTTTCGCGGAGATCGAGAAGTTTCTGGCGGGCAAGACCAAGTTCGAGGCCGTCGACCACTTTCGCAAGTTTGACGTGCCGTCCTCACCGGTACTGTCCATGAAGGATATCAAACACGACGCGTTCCTGCAGAAGATTGGCACCATCGTCGAGGTCCCGCACAAGGTACGCGGCTCGTACTGGACTGTCGGATGCCCGATGAAGTTCTCGGAATTCACGCCCGAGATCAAGAGTTCGCCGCTCCTTGGCGAGCACACCGACGAGGTGCTGCGTGAAATCGGCTACAGCAACGAACAGATCGTCAAGCTGCACGAGAAGAATGTGGTCGGCTCGACGGGGATCGGCTCTAAGTCCAAGTCGGAAGAACCTGTGCTTTCTCTGAAGTGAGGGGGTACGTGACGAAGACCAGCAATCTCGAAACGCCAATTGACTACCAGCAGTTGGTTGAGGTGATCGGCGATGCAGTTGTGGTCGCCGACACCAGCGGCGCAATCGATTTATGGAATCCCGCTGCCGAGCGCCTCTTCGGATTCACGCAGGCTGAGGCGCTCGGCAACTCGCTCGATCTCATTATTCCCGAGCGTTTACGAGCGCACCATTGGGCAGGTTTCGGAAAAACCATGGCGACCGGGGAGACGCGCTACGCTCACGACGTGTTGCGCGTTCCAGCGGTGCATAAGGACGGGCGAGCTTTGTCGATTGCATTTACGGTCGGATTGCTCTATGGGCCGCAACGAGAGGTGGTAGGAATCGCGGCCGTGATTCGCGACGAAACCAGTCGCTACGCCGAAGAGCGAAACTTGCGCAAACGCCTCGCCGAACTCGAAGGACAGGTAGCGGTGGACCTTTCGCGGGGTGGAGACGGCAAAGGGTAGAGATATTCACGGACTTGAGGATGTAACCCGTGCAGCTTTCACAGGTTAGATCTGCATCTCCTGGCCGGCACAACAGCCAAGGCCGATTCAATGTCCGAAACAGATTCACGATGCGCGGGAACTCATCAATTCCAAAATTAGAAAAGAGGCATTCCATGTCCACGCTTGCGACCGAACCAAAATCATCAAACGAACTGGAAGCATCTGCTGAACAGAAACCGCCGGTTTTGACCGACGGATTTCATCTTGTAGTCGATGCCCTGAAACTCAACGGGATCGATACGATTTATGGCGTTGCCGGAATTCCGATCACGGACCTGGCCCGGCTGGCCCAGACGGAAGGAATAAGGTACATCGGCTTTAGGCATGAACAGTCTGCCGGAAATGCGGCCGCGATCGCCGGTTATCTGACCAAGAAGCCAGGAATTTGTCTGACCGTCTCCGCACCGGGGTTCTTGAACGGCCTCGTCGCGACCGCCAATGCCACCACCAACGGTTTTCCCATGATCCAGATCAGCGGATCGAGCGACCGCCAGATCATCGATCTCCAACAGGGTGATTACGAAGAACTCGATCAGATGAATTCGGCAAAGCCTTACACCAAGGCGTCTTATCGGGTCGAAAAGCCCGAAGATATCGGGATTGGAGTCGCACGCGCGATTCGTGCCGCCGTATCGGGACGACCTGGCGGGGTCTATTTAGACTTGACGGCCGACGTTCTAGGTGCGGTACTCGACGCCGTTGCGGGGAGGAATTCGCTGGTGCGGGTTGTCGATCCAACGCCCCGGCAAATTCCCTCGCCCGAATCGATCCAGCGCGCCCTCGACCTGCTGGCGAGCGCACAGCGCCCACTCATTATTCTCGGCAAAGGCGCTGCCTATGCACAGGCTGACGCTGACATTCGGTCGTTCATTGAGAAGACAGGTGTTCCTTTTCTCCCTATGTCAATGGCGAAAGGGCTCCTACCGGATAACCACGCTCAATCGGCGGCTGCGGCCCGCTCTTTGGTTCTGGCTCAGTCCGATGTGGTCATGCTGATTGGAGCCCGACTGAACTGGCTTCTTGGACATGGCAAACCGCCGCAGTGGGCTCCCACGGCCAAGTTCATCCAGGTGGATATTTCGCCGACAGAGATGGACAGTAATCGCCCTATCGCCGCGCCCATTGTGGGCGACATAGGTTCTGCCGTTTCTGCTTTGCTGACGACCCTCAAGCCCGGAAGCGTCCGGCCAAGTGCCGCGTGGCTCAAGGCAATCGCCGATCGCAAGCAACACAATGCAGCGAGCATGGCAGCACGCCTCGCCAAAAATCCCAACCCGATGGATTTCTACAGTGCACTCCGAGCAATCCGAGACGTTCTCGCGGACAAACCGGACGTTTACGTTGTCAACGAGGGGGCAAACACCCTCGATTTTGGTCGCAACGTCATCGATATGCACGAACCTCGCAAGCGTCTCGACTCCGGTACCTGGGGAGTGATGGGCATCGGCATGGGTTATGCCATTGGAGCGGCTGTGACCAGCGGCAAGCGTGTCGTCGCGATTGAGGGCGACAGCGCCTTCGGTTTTTGCGGCATGGAGATTGAGACCATCTGCCGCTATGAACTGCCTGTCGTCATCGTGGTCTTCAACAATGGGGGAATCTACCGCGGCGACGACGTGAACCACAGCGGAGGCGCCGACTCATCACCCACCATTCTCATGAAGAGCGCGCGCTACGACAAACTCATCGAGGCTTTCGGTGGCATCGGCCATCATGTGACCGATCCGCAAGGTCTCACCAAGGCTCTCACTGATGCCCTCGCGTTAGGTAAGCCGGCAATCATCAATTGCGTCATCGATCCGACCGCGGGAACCGAAAGCGGTCATTTGCAGAGTTTGAATCCGCAGAGTCAAATCGGCAAGACAAAGGGAAAATAAGAGAAAAACCGTGACCTATCCTCAAGATAATCTCGACCCAAACAAGCCGCACGCTCTCGCGGGCATAACGGTAATCGACTTTACGCGGGAGCTCTCGGGGCCTACCTGCACTCGAATGCTCGCGGACGCCGGTGCCCGGGTTATCAAGATCGAACACCCGAAAGTCGGCGACGACACGCGGCAGATGGGGCCCTTCCTCGATGATGGATCTTCTGAGTATTTTAGGTTAGCAAACCTGGGCAAAGAGAGTATCGCGCTGAATCTGAAAGATCCCATAGACCTTGCGCTCGTCAAGAACATGATCGCTGGCGCCGACATCGTCGTGGAGAACTTTCGACCCGGCGTCATGGCGGGGCTAGGGCTCGACCCTGCGTCACTTGTCGAGGAGCATCCTGAACTGATCGTTTGCTCGATTTCAGGATTCGGACAGTATGGGCCGATGCGCAAGCTGGCTGCGTATGACACGATCATCCAGGCACTCTCGGGAATCATGGACGCTACCGGCTGGCCGGATGGTCCCGCAACACGTGTCGGCGCGGCGATCTCGGGCATTGTCGCTGGAATCTTCGGCTATGCGGGTATCGTGACAGCTCTGGCGGCCCGGGCGCGCACCGGACTCGGGACCACCGTGGATATTGCGATGCTCGACTGCACTTTCGCGCTGCTCGAGCACGGTCTGATGGACGCGCTTGGCATCCATAAGCGTCCGACCAGGCTCGGGAATCGGGATCCTTTCGCGTATCCCTTCGACACCTTCAACTGCAGCGATCAGGCGCTCGCGATCGCTGTCGGTAACGACCATCTATTCGGCATTCTCTGCAAAGTTCTGGGCCTCGCCACACTGCCGACAGACACCCGCTTCGCGACCAACGCCGCTAGGTGCACAAACCACGCTGCACTCAAGATGACGATGGAAAGCGTGCTCAAAACGAACACGGCCGAGACGTGGCGGGGGCGGTTCGAGGCGACGGGTGTGCCAGTCGCCATTGTCCTCAACGTCGACGATACGCAGAAACTTGAGCAGATCGCGGTTCGCGGAATGGTCAAGAACGTCGGGGGGCGTGATGTTCCCGGTACGCCGCTCAAGTTCAGTTCCTACAACTCTGTCGGTACGACGATTCCCGCGCCCACACTCGACAATCGGGGTACAGCTATTCGGGCGGAGTTCGCACTGCAGGGGGTGTCGTGATGAGCGTTTCGGCCACAGCCGCCAACCCCGGTGCTTCACTCTTGAACAACCTCTCCGAGTTGCTCACGAGGCACGTTCAGGAGCAACCCGAGCGAACGGCTGTTGGGACCTCAGACGGACGAACTGTAATTAGCTATGGCCAGCTCGACGCTCTAGTCCAGTCGGCTATAGCGCAACTATCCCGACTCGGACTGGGCCGCGGTGCCACGATCGCGCTTGTCGCGGACAATTGTGTTGAATTTGTGGTAGGTCTTCTCGCAGTTGTGTCTAGCGGCGCTCGTGTCGCGCCGTTCAACCCGGCACTCACATTGTCCGAATTGAGTAGTCGACTTTCGGAACTCTCCGCCCACGCCGTACTTGCGCCGAAACATCTGGCCGGCAAGCTCGAGTATGCGGAGGCCACGGCCGGAAGCGCTGCTCGCTGGATTATGAGTGTCGAGGGTTCCCGGGGCGCCTATGAGGTACGAATTGCGGATCGAAACGGGCAAAGCCACGCAAATGGCGCGGCTGAAAAGACAAGTATCCCAATCGACGGTGAGGATGTAGCGCTCCTGATGTTTACTGCCGGGACGACCTCCGCGCCCAAGGTTGTTCCTTTGACTCACCGCAATGTCGTCGCTTCAGTCCGTGGCATTGCCTGCGGGTACGAGTTGTCTCCGCAGGACACGACGCTCCTCGTGATGCCGCTGTTCCACGGTCACGGGCTCATGGGCGGGCTGCTGGCTACTCTGGCCAGCGGCGGCAGCGCTTACCTTCCGAGCACGGGCGGGTTCTCGGCTCACTTGTTTTGGGGTGACGTTGTCCGACTCGGAGTGACATGGTACACCGCAGTACCCACGATTCACCGCATTCTCGTTAACCGTGCCTCGAACGACTACCCGAGCTCGGCTCCGACCAAGCTTCGTTTCATCCGCAGCTGCAGCGCACCGCTTGACGATGAACTCGCCGCTGCCATCGCGGCTACATTCCGAGCGCCGCTTATCTCCGCCTATGGGATGACCGAAGCCTCTCATCAGGTGTCTTCGAACCCGTTGCCCGTCCATGGACCCGACAAGACGTCGTCGGTGGGACTGCCCATGGGAGTTGAGATCCGAATTGTCGCGGACGATGGACGAGACGTTGCCAACGGCGGCGTTGGAGAAATCTTGGTCCGCGGCGCAACAGTTACGCGTGGATATCTCAACAATCCTTACGCAAACTCCGCGAGCTTCGTCGATGGATGGTTCCGCAGTGGTGATCTGGGCAGCGTAGACGCGGACGGCTACCTCTATGTGAAAGGAAGGATCAAGGAAATCATCAACCGAGGTGGAGAGAAGATCTCACCGGGAGAAATCGAGACGGTCCTTTTGTCCAACCCGAAGGTGCTCGATGCAGCATCGTTCGGCGAGTCCGATGCAATCTACGGAGAGAATGTGCAGGCAGCTGTCATTCTGCGGCCGGGAATGGAAGCAACGGAGGATGAACTGCGCGACTACTGCCGCACGAGGCTGAGTGTCTTCGAAGTTCCGGAGCGGATCCACATAATGTCGAATTTCCCTCGAACAGAAAAGGGGTCGACGGATCGCCGTGCCCTTGCCGAGCAATTTACCGCTAGCGATTCAAAATTGGCCTCTGGTCGCGAAAACACTTCGCCGATCTCGTCCCACGCCGGCGTGGAAAGAGGAGCGAAAAATTAAGATGGGAGTTCATCAAAGCGTTTTCGAGTGTGTCATCAAGAAGTGTTCCGACCTTGATCCCATCGCGGTCGCTGTCGTTTCCCCGTTGAGCGAAGTCGCGATTAGAGGCGCGATAGACGCTGCGCGTGCGGGTTTGATAAACCCGTATCTCATTGGGCCTCAGGCAAAGATTGCTTCAGTCGCGCGTGAACACGGCATCGAGATTGCGCCCTATCCGATCGTCGATGTGACTGACGACATCGAGGCAGCGCAAAGAGGCGTCGAGCTGTGCCGGGAGGACGCCTGCCAAGCCCTGATGAAGGGTAGCCTTCAAACGCATGTCTTCCTGAAACCCATCGTGGCTGACGATACTGGCTTGCATTCAAAGCGGCGGATAAGCCATGCATTTGTCGTAGACTCTCCCAGCTTTCCTCGAACGTTGATCATTACCGACGCGGCGATCAATGTGTATCCCAAGTTGGAGGAAAAAGCGGATATCGTCCAGAACGCGATCGATCTTGCTCACCTTCTCGGCATCGCGACTCCGAAGGTAGCAATTTTGTCGGCTATCGAAACCGTCTCCTCTACGATTGCTTCGACGATCGATGCGGCTGCGCTTTGTAAGATGGCCGACCGGGGCCAGATCACGGGAGGTGTTCTCGATGGTCCACTCGCGTTTGACGATGCCACGGAGCCAGAGGCCGCGCGGATCAAACAGATTGACTCACCACTAGCCGGACAGGCAGACATCCTGGTGGTGCCGGATGTGGAATCGGGCAACATGCTGGTAAAGCAGTTCCAATCTCTAGCCGGAGTTGAGGCCGCCGGGGTCGTCCTTGGAGCAAGAGTACCAATTATCCTAACCAGCCGCGCGGCCAATCCGAAGATCCGACAGGCATCCACAGCAATAGCCGTGTTGCTTGCGCAAAAGGATCGTCAAGAACTCTCGGCAGTCGCTTCCGGAATCGGTGTGTTGTTGCAATCGAAGGCATGGCTCTCCAGCAATGGTTCGGAGCCGCAATGACGCTACGCCTATACGAGACACGAGTGAAGTGGGCAACAGCCGTCTTCCTTGCCCTGATCGCTGGCTATGTGGATGGATATGGGCTTCTTTTCCTGGGAACTTCCGTGTCGTTCATGAGCGGAAACACGACTACGACCGGCCTAAAGAGTGGACAAGTGGATTTCCATGCTGCCTTGCCCACCGCAATAGCCATCCTGTTTTTCGTCGCTGGTACCTTTCTTGGAACCCTCTTTAGTCAATCCAGATCGCGTTACTCCCACCGCCTGATTTTTCTTGTGGTTGCAGGCCTGCTTGCAACCGTTGCTGTTCTTGAACGGCATGGCCCTCGCAATGTCCTTGTCGAAATCGCGATCCTTGCTGTGGGCATGAGCATGATGAATCCGGCTTTGTCTAAGGTCGGAGGGGAATCGGTGAGTCTCACGTTCGTGACGGGCACGCTAAACAGAATAGCCGGCCATCTCGCAGCAGCTGCGGGGCGGCAACCTCTTGCGGATGGACAAGGCCCTAAGGATTCCCATCTTGTCCGCGCTCTAATTGAAGCAAGCGTGTGGTCAGGGTTCGTTGTCGGCGCAGGGTTGTCCGGAATGGCTGGTTCACATTTCCCGTTGTGGGCGGCCTTACTGCCTCCCTTTGTCGTCATGATTGCGTTAGGTTTTTTCAGCGAGTGGGCCACACCTTCAATCGAGAAGAAGGTCGCATCTTCGATCTCCGGTGTACCTCGTGCAGTGTCAGGTCGTTGAGCATGTGTGAGTGGAGATACCATGCCGAGGACTGAGGACCAAATTGTTCATGCGACGAGCAGCCCTGCCGTTGAACCTGCGAATCGCATCAAGCATCCGAATCTGATCCTGGCGATCTGCTGCATGAGCGTGCTGATCTTCAGCATGGACGCGACGATCGTCAACGTTGCGCTGCCGGCGATCCAAAAGGACCTGCATGCTCGTGTGGCGGGGCTGCAGTGGATTCTCGATGCCTACACGCTCGTCGTGGCGAGCTTTCTGATGCTGGCGGGATCGATGTCGGACCGCTTCGGACGCCGGAGGGTGTTTCAGATCGGGCTAGGCGTGTTCACGCTGGCATCGCTGCTTTGCAGCCAGGCCAGGACAATTGAAGAGCTGATTGTCCACCGCGCGCTGCAGGGGGTTGGGGCGTCGATGCTGAACCCGGTGGCTCTGTCGATTATTGCGAATGCGTTTCCGGAGCCGAAGGCGCGGGGGCGTGCGGTTGGTATCTGGGGCGCGGTGACAGGCGTCTCGCTGGGGATTGGGCCGCTGATCGGTGGGGCGCTGACGGAGACGATGGGATGGCGGTCGATCTTCTGGATCAATGTACCGGTGGGAATTGCGGCGGCGCTGTTGGCAGCGTTTTTTGTTCCGGAGTCGAAGGCAGAGCGGGCGCGGAGGTTCGATCCGGTGGGACAGATGCTAGTGCTGACCGGGCTGACAACGCTGACGTGGGGTGTCATTGAAGGGCCGCATGAGGGATGGAGCTCGGGGTTGATCCTGGGGCTGTTTGTCACCGCAGCCCTGGCTTTGTTGGCATTTGTGCTGTATGAGCCGCAACGCAAGGATCCGCTCCTGGACCTGAGGTTCTTCGGCAGCGTGCCGTTCTCAAGCGCAACGGTTCTGGCGCTGAGCTCCTACGCGTGCTTTGGCGGCTTTCTTTTTCTGAACACGCTGTACCTCCAGCAGGTGCGCGGATTCTCCGCCTTTCAGACGGGGCTGTTCACGCTGCCCCTGGCGGTCACGATGGTGGCGTGTGCGCCATGGTCGGGACGGCTGGTCGGAAGCCACGGCCCGCGGCCTTCGCTGCTGGCTGCTGGCGTGGGATTTTTCATCAGCGCTGTGATTCTGACTGGGCTGAATCAACAGACATCGGCGGGGTGGCTCCTGGCGGCGTACGCGCTGTTCGGTGTGGGGGTGGGCATGGTGAATCCTGCCATCAGCGACAGTGCAGTGGCTGGAATGCCGCTGTCGCAGGCGGGCGTCGCAGCCGCGATTGCATCGACCAGCAGGCAAGTGGGCGTGGCTCTGGGGGTGGCGGTATCCGGGACGGTGGTGAAAGCGAGCCATGCGCGCGGCACGGATTTCGCCACAGCGACACACGCAATCTGGTGGGTGATGGCAGCGTGCGGCGCGGCGGTGCTGGCGCTTGGCTTTGCAGCGGACACTGCCTGGGCAAGAGCCAGCACGGAACGGGTGGCATATTTGCTCGAAGACCGGCGCTGATCGGCCCGCTGAAGCTGCTGATGCGGCAGAACCCGTGGAGCGAGCCTCGGCGAATTGAGCGTGCCGCGCTGATGCGTTGAAGGTGCAATTCTAATGTGCAGCGCGGACGATCCTCGTATTCAAAGATCCTGGAGGGGAGCCCCTGGATCTGGTTCTTGAGCGGAGCAAAGGACAGCCGCTCGATTTGGCTCGCTTCCTGCGCCTGGCCATTGCCTTGACGAAAGCAATCGGCCCGGTCGAACCGAGGCTTGCATTGGGATTGGAACAATGAACGGGGGCACATCAACGTGAAGATTTGCGTTTTCGGAGCTGGCGCGATTGGTGGTTATCTCGCGGTGGAATTATCGCTGGCAGGACATGACGTTTGTGCCATTGCCCGCGGCGCACATCTTAAGGCGATCCAGCAGCACGGTCTGAAATTGTTGACCGAGGGCCACTCGAAGATCGCCAGGATTGAGGCGAGCGATGACCCAAGAACATTTGGTCCGCAGGACATCGTGATCAGTGCGCTGAAGGCACATCAGGCCTATGCGAGCGCTTCGGAATTTCTCCCGTTGTTGCGGGACGATACCGCGATTGTCACGGCAGTAAATGGCATTCCATGGTGGTATTTTTACAAAAGCGGTGGTTCGTTTGATGGACACCATCTCGAATCGGTCGATCCAGGTGGGCGGCTGTGGGACACTCTCGGCCCCGAACGGGCTATTGGTTGTGTTATCCAGCCAGCCTCCGAAGTTATTGCGCCCGGTGTGGTGGAGCACAAGGAATTCAGGCGATTTACATTGGGCGAACCCAATGGGAGTCTGTCCCGCCGCGTGCAGGCTTTCAGCGAGGTTTTGTCCGGTGCTGGCTTCGACCCGGTGGTCCGTGAGGATATCCGCTGGAATGTCTGGCTCCAGCTCTGGGGCAATATTTGTTTTAGTCCGATCAGCGCTCTCACTTGTACGACACTCGACCGCATCACGACAGAGACCGGCCTGCGCGCACTCTGCAAGGCACTGATGGCGGAGACGCAAGCGGTAAATGAAGCACACGGCATTCACATTCCGCCCGAAATGGCCGACCGCCGGTTGGCGGCAGCTGCCTCTACAACTGGCCATAAAATGTCGATGCTCCAGGACCTGGAGCGCGGCCGGTCCATGGAGATAGACCCCATTGTGACGGTCGTGCAAGAACTGGGACGGCTAGCGGGGGTGAAAACACCGATAATCGATGTGGTTCTTCCGCTGGTGCAGGAGCGCGCGAGGGTTGCGGGCCTTTATCCGGCGGACTAGATGCCTACCTAGAGCAGGCGCCCAACGCTCAGTCGCGGAACGGCTGAACCTCCACTCGTCCCCCTGAGGAATACCCCCTACCGTTTAAACGGTGCGGAAAGGCAAGTTTCGCAGGGTGAGCGATGTCCAAACGGTGTCAGTCATACCTTGAGAGGAATGAGTTGGTAGTTTTGGACGGGGGAGCCTTCCAGGATCAGTGATGCGGCGACCCAACCTGCACCTGATCGCCCTTGAGCGAAATTCCACTCTTTTCAAGCGTCTGCCCTAGCACCCTTTCTAACTGAGCGACCGCTTTTACCCACGCGGCCTTGGCCAACACCTCAGTGGTTTGCGCCTGCGTCAGATAGGTCTGCTGCTCGATGACTGAGATGTTGGTGGAGTAGCCTGCGCTGAAGCTTTCCTGAGCGGCACCCAGCAGTTGTGTTTGCAACTCTCGCGCCCTTGTGGCGGCATCCGCCGCCCAGTTGGCGGCATGGAGCGCTGTGATCGCGTTCTGTACCTCAGCA
>DATNLB010000085.1:0-2953 GCA_035603095.1 Candidatus Acidiferrales bacterium | reverse complement strand
CACGGTGATGTGGGCGCTGGCGGAAATGACCGCGGAGCATCCGGCTGCGGGCTCCTTCGGTCTGCATGCGGAGATCTATCTTCATCCCTGGGCTGGGTTTGCCGTCCGCTACACGTATTGGCTGTGCCTGGTAGTAGTCGTGGGCAGCGAAGTGGTGGCTGCGGCCATCTACTGCAAACTCTGGTTTCCCGGCATTCCGTCGTGGATATGGGTGGCGGCCTTTTCCGCGGCCATCGTTTACGTCAACACCATAAGCGTAAAAAGCTTCGGGCGATTCGAATACTGGTTCGCGATGATTAAGGTGGTGACCATCGCAGTTTTCCTGGTCCTAGGAACAGCGCTTCTGCTGGGGATCGGATTCCCCCGCATCGGGGCCGTCAACTACACCGGACAGGGCGGTTTTTTTCCGAACGGCGCGACAGGTGTGCTCCTCGGAATCACCATGGCGGTCTTTAGTTTTCTGGGGATCGAGATTGTAGCGGCGACCGCTGGGGAAGCGGCAGAGCCTCGAATCGCCGTCCCGAAGGCACTTCGCGGTACGCTTTTCTTTCTGGTGCTCTTCTATCTCGGGGGATTGACGCTGGTGGTCGGGCTCGTGCCTTGGAATCAAATCGGGCTTGGCGAGAGTCCCTTCGTCCGTGTTTTCCAAACCGTGGGCATTCCCGCCGCGGGACTGGTGATGAATTTCGTGGTGCTGACAGCGGCACTTTCTAGCGCTATGTGCAATCTCTACTTCACAGCAAGATTGCTCTTCTCTCTTGCGAGGGGCGGCTATGCGCCGGGGGCGCTCGGCCGTTTGAGCAAACAGGGTATGCCTGTCCTGGCGGTGCTGGCATCGAGCGCCGGAATGGCCGTGGCCGTATTTCTCTCCCATTATTTCGAGGCTACAGCTTTCGTCTTCATGATCGGCGTGGCATTCTTCGGCGGGCCTTTCATCTGGATCATGATTCTGATAACCCATCTAGCGTTCCGGCGCGCCAATGCTCGCGCGGGAAAAACGGTATTGCGCTTTGCGCCTCCTGGACCCGGGAGCTCGCTGTTTGGCCTTACCGCGCTTCTCGGGGTGCTCATCTCTACCTGGTGGGTTCCCGGCTTTCGTGTAACGCTTCGGGCCGGCCCTCCCTGGCTGGCCTTCATAACGCTGTGCTATTGGGTTTGGTCACGCGCTAATCGGAATAACTCGGCGGTAGGCAATTCAGAAGGAGTGACTACAAGCGCTCCCACTCCGCCAAATAAATTTCGCGGCCCAGAATAATTGCCGTTTCGCGAAGCATCATACGGAGTTGTGGCACGGAGTATTCTTCATTTGAGGGAATTGTTAGGCGATTTTCGTTTTGGATCAAAAACTGATGGCGAGCTCCCGAGAACGGCCCGTCGAAACCCAGAACACGGAGGCGGCGGATAAACTCGCGACGCTTACAAGGAGTCCACCGGCTCACGCGCGGGTTCCTTGTTCAAATCAATATTCCCGATAACAGGTAGATGATGGCGAAGTTTGAGGCCGACAAGAACCCAATCCTCAAGCGTGGACCGGAGCTCCTCTTCACATTCTTTGAGCGTGGGGGCAAAAGAAAGTACGCCCGGGCAGGAAGGGATACGGCCTGAGAAGGAATTATCCTCCAGCTTATCGTAGACCGCTTGACCCATCGCCAGTTCGACATATTCGCTCAGTACATATCGTTTGCTCACGGCCAACCTCTGGCCGCATTATACAAGCTAACTTGGTTTCGCGGCAGCTAGAGTGACGCAAGTGGGAGCCGATATGGATCCACTTCTGAAGTGGCGCGTGGAATTTCCGATCCTGGACCGCACTACTTACATGATCAGCAATTCGCTGGGGGCGATGCCTCGTGGGGTGTACGAGGGGTTGCGCTCGTACGCCGATTCCTGGGCGGATCGCGGCGTTCGCGCATGGGAGGAGGGCTGGTGGGAGATGGCCGTAGGCGTGGGCGACCAGATCGCGCCACTCATCGGAGCGGGCCCGGGCGAGATTTCGCTCCACCAGAATGTGACGCTCACCCAGGCGGTGATTTCGTCATGCTTTGACTTTCGCGGCCCGCGCAACAAAGTTGTAATGGTCGAGCTGGAGTTTCCTTCGACTCAGTATTTCTACCACGAGCAACGCCGGCTCGGCGCCCGCGTCGAAGTCGTTGCGACTCCGGACCACATTCGCATTGATCTGGACAAGCTGCTCGCAGCGATCGATGAAACCACGCTCCTGGTGCCGATTTCGCAGGTTCTTTTCCGAAGTTCCTCGATCGTTGACGCGCGTGCCATTATTGAGCGGGCTCACCGCGTCGGCGCGCACGTGATTCTCGATGTTTTTCAGGCCGCGGGAGCAATCCCCATCGACATGCGCGGCCTGGGCGTTGATTTTGCGGTAGGCGGAGTCCTCAAGTGGCTGTGTGGCGGACCGGGTGTTGCTTATCTATACGTCCGCGAAGATTTGCGCACTAAGCTGCGCCCTGCGCTCACGGGGTGGATCGCGCACCGCCGCCCATTTGCTTTCGAAACGGGCGCCATCGATCGGCGCGAAGACTCCTTCCGCTATCTGAACGGTACTCCACACATTCCCGCACTCTTTGCGTGCCAGCCCGGACTGGACATCGTCAACAAAGCCGGCATTGAGGCCATCCGCAAGAAATCCATGCGCATGACCGCGCGCCTCATCGAAGGCGCGCGGTCTCACGGCTGGCACGTGAACACACCGGAAAACTCAGCGGAGCGCGCGGGGACGGTTTCGGTCGAATGCCCGCATGCCCACGAGGTTTGCCGGGAACTGCTCGCCCGGGACATCATCGTCGACTATCGTCCCAAGGCCGGTGTGCGAGTCTCGCCACACTTCTACAATCGCGAGGATGAATGCGACTTTACCCTCGCGCAAATGGACGAGATCCTGAAAACAGGCGCGTGGGAAAAACATGTGGCGGCGGTTACGCATGCTTGAGAACAA
>DATNLB010000623.1:0-5625 GCA_035603095.1 Candidatus Acidiferrales bacterium | reverse complement strand
TCGAACAAGAAACACCTGCGCGGCTTCGGGCGGTGAAGCCGGTACTGCTCGATACCGGCGTGATCGTCGCGCTTCTGGACCGGAGCGAGAAATTTCACCAGGCATGTGCCGAGGCGGTCGGGGAACTGGAGGCCCCGCTGATCACCTGCGAAGCGGTGATCGCCGAGAGTTGCTACTTGCTGCGGAATCTAGCTGGTGCGCCAGAGGCTGTAATCGAAAACGTGGCCGCCGGAGTTTTCCAAGTCCCTTTTCAGCTCTCGCGGGAAGCAGTTGGCTTAAAGCAGGTCCTGCGAAAGTATCGGGACCGCAAGATCGATCTCGCTGATGCCTGCCTGATTCGTCTAGCGGAGGAATTTGAAACTGCGGACATTTTGACTCTGGACAGGGACTTTGCGGTCTATCGTTGGAGCAGGAACAAACCCTTTCGCATATTGCTGGCCTTGAAGTAGATGGACCCCTGGCGCAGCCTCAACGTACCGGCGGGTTTTGGCGCGATGAATCCGCCTTTAAACACCCGCTTCCATTCCCGCACTTCCGGCGTCAAAGCCCTTAGATCGCGGCGCGCCTAGCTCTGTGGGGCCACGTCCTGCGCCGTTTTCTTCCAGGAGGCATCCGTGACACGACGCAAGCTCTCGCTGCTTCTGTTGCTGGCCGCATCCATCGCTGCGCCGCTATCGGCCGGCACGAATTCCGCCGCCGCTTTCAAAAAGCTGCAATCGCTCGCCGGCGACTGGGAAGGCAAGGACGGCCACGGCAAGGGCGTGAAAACCAGCTTCAAGGCCCTCGCCTCCGGCACCGCTGTCATGGAAACGCTCTCGCCCGCTGGCATGGAGGAAATGGTCACTCTTTACAGCATCGATGGCGACGGCGTCGCACTCGTCCACTATTGCCCCACGAACAACCAGCCGCGCATGCGCGTGGTGCCCGATTCCGACGACATCAAGGAGCTCAGCTTCGATTACCAGGGTGCCGGCAACCTCAAATCACCCTCCACCGGTCACCAGCATCATCTCGTCATCCGCTTCGACGACGCCGAACACATCACGGAAACTTGGACCTGGCGTCAGGATGGCAAGGACATCCCCATGCTCTTCCACTTCACTCGAAAGAAAAATTGAAATGAGGAGGTCGTCGGCCTCCTGGTGTGCCAAAGAGAAATTGGGTGCCCTTGATAAGATCGAAGACCTGAACGCGAGAATCACACGGTACTGTGCTTACGAGTGATTTTACTAACGGGGGTTTTTTGTAGCTCTCGGGTGGTCGGCGCAGACATGGGATGCGAACTCCTGGTCGCGTTGCTGTTCGTAGTGCATCTTCATCTCGTCGATGGATTGGCCAACGACCGGCCCCAAAGGGTTGAACGCCCATGCGCATTCGCTGCAAATCCAGCCCTGAAAATTCTGTGATTCGACCCATACCAGTTTGCGACGCATCGCCGCCATGGCCACCTCGCGATTTGGTGCAGTTAGGCTTCTCTGAAAAACGGTATAGCTTTGGTCTTCGACGGCACTGCCCCTGCAAAAGCCTCTCCTTTCATTACCCTGAGCGAGGTTCTGCCCAAGTCGTCGCTTTTGAACGTACGTCAAAAATTGAATACGCAAGCCCTGAACATTAGCGATAGAAAGAGGCTGCTGTCTGTGGGGTATCCAACGCCGGCAAGAATTGCTATCTCAATCCGAGGTCATCCTCGAACTGTTGAATGACACCGTAACACTCACAGGCGGAGTTCTGGAGTTTCCTGCGGTTCACAATCTTGACTGCACCTCGCACGTATTCGATGATTTCCTTTTTTTGCAGCACTCCGGCCGCCAAGCTCACCGTGGATCGGTCGGTACCCATCATGGTCGCAATGAAATCGTGGGTGATAGGAAGTACTCCCAATTTTACCCGATCCTGCGTCATCAGCAGCCACCTTGAGAGGCGCTGCTGTATATCATGCAGCCGGTTGCATGCCGCGGTCTGTGCGACTTGCATCCCTTGAAGCCCCGCATGCCTGTTCAAGATCACCTGCAACTGCGGTGCCGACCGCAGAATGCGTTCCAGCGCGTTCCCCATCATTCGGAAGCCATCGCCGGCGACTTGGATGATTTCACGCACTGAACTTCTGCTCAAGCCGGCTGCCAATCCCGCCCCAACGTAGCCTTCGTTACCCACTACGCCCACTTCCACGGTCCGGCCGTCTTTGGTCACTACAACTTGTGAAACCATTCCCCGGTTCGGGAAATAGACGAACTCGATCTTTTGTGTCGGCTCATGAAGGCTGAGATGATCCGGCAGGTCGATATACGTCAAGTCAGCGCGCATCAACTCGTATTCATTATCGGGCGTTGCCAGCAGTACTTTGTTGCTTACTTGTTTTCCCTCGGCGTTCGTCCGCTGGCCTGCCTGTACGGCTCGAAAGTTTTTCCCACGCATGTCTATCCTGAATGGCACCGCAGTGCCTTGCATTCCTTAGGTGAAACTTCATGGACTCTGAGATTCCATGGTACAACTGCATAGGTCGGATTGTTGGGCGGAAGCGGATTTATGGGCGCCCGCGACCACGGGAATTTCTATTCGCTTCGATCGCCTCAACCGCAGAAAGCTTGCGGTCTACGTGTGGTTCTGTGCGCGGGGCGCCGGAATGCAGCAAACAGGGCTCCCCAGGAGCGACACCGCACGTAGGACAGGGCACGGAGTACCACTCTTTTGCCGTCAAGTCGCTCTTCCTCATTTTGATACAGTACGGTAAAACCAGCCGCAGAACTGTCCCATTCTGAACGGTATACACACAATCGGAGACTGCCGAGCCTACCCGATAGCTGTTGGTAACGCGGGGGTGACTGCCTCTCGACCCCCACTCACGCCTCCGGCTGGCCATCCTCTGTGCAGTTTTGGCAGGAAGTTTGAACTTTCCGCCGTCAACCTTCTCCCCCAATCCCAGCGCTCACGTTGGACATTCATTCCTGGCTGTCCTCGCCACGCGTCACTCGCCAGTTCCCCCGGCTTTCAGACGGCCACATCGCGATTCTGCTATTCTGAAAACGATATGGCCTCTCATTTGAAACACGCCTATTTCGGGCTGCAAGCTCTAGTTTTGAGCCTCGTCCTCTTCCTTGGTGGTGCAGTTGTCCGCGCACAGGAAGCTGCCGCCGCTCCGTCTTCCACGGATTCCAAGCCCGCGACGGACGCCGAGTTTATTGCAGCCGCCGACGAAGTCCTCGGCCAGATGAGCCAAATCACCAGTCTGAAATTGCTCACTCCGCTGAAAAAATCCCTGCGTTCGCGCGAAGAAATCCGCGCCTACGTTATCAAGCAGATGAACGAGGACAAAAATCCCGCCGAACGCTACGCCGACCAGCGCAGCGTTGAAGCCTTTGGGCTCCTTCCCAAGGGATTCGACCTCGATTCGTTCATGATCAACGTGCTCACGGAACAAATCGAAGGGCTCTACGATCCCACGACCCGCGAATTTTACATCGCGGACTGGAGCCCGCTTGCCGACCAGCGCATGGTCATGGCCCATGAACTGACGCATGCTCTCGAGGACCAGCATTTCCAGATCGAGGCGTGGTTAAAAGCAGCCCGTCCCAACGAAGATGCCGAACTGGCGCGCGACGCCGTCCTCGAGGGCAGCGCCATGGCCGCCATGGTCGATTACCTGATGCTCGGGACGGGACGCTCCCTGAAGGATGTGCCGGAATTCGACCCTGGGATGTTGATCGGCGATTTGGGCAGCACTCCGACTCTGCAGAAAGCTCCACCGTTCCTCAAGGACGCGCTGATCTTCCCCTATCTCGGCGGACTCACGTTCTCGGCTGCGGTCATGAAAAATACTGGCTGGGCCGCTCTCCCGGGCTTATTCGAGAAGCCGCCGGTTTCCACCCAGCAGATCCTCCACCCGGCGCTCTACCGGTCCGGCAAGACGCCCTCGAGTGTCGCTCTTCCGCCTCTCGAGAAGTTGCTCGGCGGCAACTGGTCAAAGCTCGACGAAAACATTATGGGTGAATTCGGCTGGAAGGAAGTGTTGAAGCAATTCCTCGACAACGACCGCGCCAAGACTTTGGCGGCGGCCTGGGATGGCGACCGCTATATCGTCCTCGAGCAGAAACAAACGAAAAAACTCATTCTGGTTACCCGCCTGCACCTGGACAGCGAAGAACACGCGGAGCGCTTCTTCGGCCAATATTCCGAAGCGCTCGAAAAGAAATACTCCGAGCGCTCGAATTTGCTTCGCCGCCCGAGCTTTTTTTCTTTTGACACTCCGGAGGGCGGCGTGTTTCTCGATTGTTTGGGAGACGAGTGCGTAACAATGGAAGGCGCGACACGCAACATCTTCGACGGCTTCACCAAAGCCCTGAACTGGCCTTTGGCGCCGCAACCACCCGAGCGTCCCTCGGCCGCTCCGAAGAGGACCGCCGTGATTTTTTCTCCAGCCGCGCGACCCGCTGCAGAAACTTTTTCTCCAGCCGCGCAAACCGCGCCGTGAGGAGCGGGTCGCGGGAATTGGCGCGCTGGCGCCGAAGTTTGGCGATGGCCAAGCGCGCAAATTCAGTGGCCTTGACCAGATCTTTGGCGTGACGTTCGTAGTAAATGGCCAATTGTTCGCAGGCATAAATGCCGTCGTGCAGATCGGCAACGATTTCCAGCCAGATCTCCGCGGCGCGCGCGTGTTCGCCGCGGCGCTTGGCCATCAGCGCAAGCTCGCGGCACGCCTTCGGGCGAAATTCCGCCGGCAACCCCATCGACAGGGCCTGGGCGCACGCGGAATGCGCCCGATCGGGGTCTCCGCGTCGTTGCAGAAACTTCGAAAGCCCAAACAAATCCAGGCTGTCGATGTTTTCGGAATGGCAATCGTCGTCCGCAAGGAGGGAGTTGATTTTTCCGAATAGCGCCGCCAGTCCGCGCAAATCCATCTGATTGTGGCGTACGACGCCGGCGAGCGGCTCAGCGGGCCCGCCGCGCAAATAATCAAAGTAATACTGCGGGATAAGCGCCGAAGCCACATCGTTCTCGCGATGCCAGCCGAGCCGCGGCGCATCGATGACGTGGCGCTCGAGCTCCACGAGCCGCACGGAACCGAGCCTCAGCTTCCACAGCGCGCGCGCGGGATGCAGCAAATCAAGATGCGCCGCGAGCTTCGGTACCGCGATGGAGCGCGTCATGGTGAAGCGATTTTCGAGCAGCGGCCAATCGAAAGATTTGCCATTGAAGGTAACGAGCACCGGCCGCTCCGCGGCACGCTCTGCTAACTCATGAAGTATTGAATATTCCTCGGTAAAGTCGCGCATCAAGAACTGCTCAATCTGCAATCCGCCCGCATCCCACCACGCCAGACCAATCAGGAAAGCGTACGTGCCGGTGCCCCCCGCCAGCCCCGTCGTTTCCGTATCGAGGAAAAGCCATTTTTCCGGATCTTCGAGCGCGGCGAGGGTTTTGCGTGAGAGCGATTCGTCGCGGTTGCGGGAAAGCAATTCGACTGTTATGGAGGATGGGCCGGTAAATTCCGGAGTGGAGAACCAGTTCCGAATAGACAGGTGTTCGCCGAAATGATTCCTGGCAACGCCAGCGCCGAGGAGCCGACCGAGCGAATCCGCTTCGTCGGGCGTTCGAATGGCGGCGGGGCGCGGGAGGATTGGCCGCGTG
>DATNLB010000307.1:0-3259 GCA_035603095.1 Candidatus Acidiferrales bacterium | reverse complement strand
ACTGTGCCGCGGTTGACGGTGCAGAATTCGTGGAACTCGTTCGAGTCGCCGACCTCTAGCGAAACGCGTTCTCCTTTGTAGGTAAGGTCCTGCGGATTGCCTCCAATCGAACAAAAGGGCGATAGATGATTATCGCGTCCCAGGCGCGAGGGACCCTGGACCATGGCGTGCGGTTCGAGGACGCAACCCTCGCCCAACTCAACTTCATCGCCAACGACGGCGTAGGCGCCGATTTTTACTCTTGAGCCCAGTCGCGCCGAGGTCGAAACGAGGGCACGGGAATCAATCTCACTCATCGCGCGTTCTCGACGGCATCCTGGGTCGCGCGCTCCGCCTGCTCGAGGTCCACCATCTTGCAAAGCAACTCTGCTTCGGCGGCGAGCTCGCCGTTGACGGAGGCGCGGCAGCCGAATTTGCAGATTGTTCCACGCCAGTGGATGACTGTCGCTTCGACTCTTAATTGGTCGCCCGGAATCACGGGCCTGCGGAAGCGGGCTTTGTCTATGCCAGCGAAGTAGAGAAGCTTTTTGTCGCGATCAGGAATTTCATGGAGAATCAGCACGCCAGAGGTCTGGGCCATGGATTCCAGAATCAGGACGCCGGGCATAATGGGTTTTCCGGGGAAATGACCCTGGAAGTAATATTCATTGATGGTGACGTTTTTGATTGCAACGATGCTCTTGCGGCGTTCCATTTCCTCGATGGCGTCGACGAGGAGGAACGGATAGCGGTGCGGGAGGATCTTTTGGATCCCGTTGATGTCGAGGATCATTTTTAGCCTCTGCGCTTGTGTGTACGGTGCGTTCGAGCCGCTTTCAGCGTGCTTAACGACGATTCACTTTTGTCCCGGCGCAATCGAACAATTCTATACGAAAGACTGGCAGGTGGGAATCCGCGCGCACGCGTGAGGTCGTGTCGTTAGCAAGTTAAAATGTCCGCTTTTTAGAGCACACGATATGTCCGGTTTGAGGTTGAGAGAGCACCGCCGCCGTGACTGTGGGAAAGTGGGAATCCCGCGGTGTGGGCGGGATTTCCAAGCGAGGTGGGAAAGTCCGAAGGACTTTTCCACGGAGCGTCTTTCCCACAGTCTTCCCCAGCCCGTTTCGCTTCGTCTCTGGCAGGCAGGGCCATCCCTGCGCGTTGTAGCGACCCACAGCGTGAGGCCCATAGCGAATGCTCCAGCTCTGATCTAGATGTTCGCAGACGGTGACCGAGCATCCAGCTAGCGTTCCTCTCCAGCGCGTCGCTTCGATCTGCAGCGTTTTCCCTCCTACCACCACCGTGTTATCCCGGCTCACCACCCGCACCTCCTGCACCGAGAACAGAACATCCAAATCCTTCCTGGGGCACCGGAGAAACGCGCTTCCCGCCTGCAATGCCGGCACCTGGAATCGCTGATTGAACTCGGCCGTGTACTCTTGCTCCAGAAAAGCATTGGCTTGCTCCAGCGTGCTCATCCCACGCAGACGCAATTCCTGAGGCAGACGTCCCTGCCAGGTTCCAAAGCCCCGCTCCGAACGCCCCCTCGCTTGCGGGGAGTAGGCCGGTATCATCCGGATCCCCAATTCCTTCAAAGCTCGTCCCACTTGTGTCAGCCGTTCCGGATCGACCTTCCCTCCCGCTCGAGGCGTCCAAAAGAAGTGACTGGCGCGGTCACTGTACAGGGCGCAGAAGACCCCTTCTTGTTCCACCACCTTCCGCAAGGCCCCCAGCACCGTCATCGTCGACTCCTCCTCCACCAACTGCGCGTAATAGATCCGGCTGGTCGCATCGTCCAGAATCACCAGCAGGTCATACCAGCGATCATCCTGAAACCAATGATGCCGGCTCCCATCGATGTGCAGCAGCATCCCCGGTAGGGGGCGTCGCTCCCGCTTGCGTCGATGCACCCCGCGCTTGCGCTCCCGGCTCACCAGGCCCGCTCCTTGCAGGGCCTTCTTTACCCAGGTGTAGCTCAAGCGAATCTGATGTTGGCTTCGCAACTTCTCGTGAAAGTGCCGCACATTCAGATCGAAATACTTCTCCCGGTACAGGCTGAACACCTGCTCGACCACGGCTAGTGGCACCCGCTTGGGACTGGGCTTCCCCAGTCGCCGATCCAGCAACCCGTCATAGCCATACTCCTTGTAGCGCCAGTGCCACCGCCGCATCTGTCGGTCGGTGATCCCGATGATCTCGGCTGCTTGCCACCAGGTAATCTTCTTCGCCAAAGCTCGCAAGATCACTTCTTGAATCTTCATCGTCCGCTCCAGGGCGGCCATCGGGTAGCAGTTCATGCATGCATCTTGCTCCCTGGCCGCTTCTACGAAAGCGGACATATCGTGTGCTAATTAGACCGGACACATCGTGTGCTAACGACAATTTCGATTTGTTCATCTTGACAATCCAGGTTCGACGGGCTATATGACCGCCGCAGAGTGTCTTTCCGGGCGAGAATTTTCCTAAGCACGTCATGTAGTGCGCGAGTGGGTTGGTATGGACGGAACTTGCGACTGCATGAGGATCCCTGAATAAGCTGGTGCCGCGTCGGGCGGCCGAACACCCAAAAGGAGTGCTTCATGACCTGGACCCAGGTGTATGACCCGCTCGGCATTTGGTGGCTGTCCACGCTGGTCGCAGCGCTGCCCATCATTGTCCTGTTCACCCTGCTCGCCGGTCTGAAGGTGAAACCGCACTGGTGTGCCATTGCTGGAGCATTCACTGCGGCTGTGGTGGCGACCCTGGTCTTCAAGATGCCCCTAGGACTGGCGGCGATGAGTTTCGGATATGGCGTGGCCTTCGGTATCCTGAAAATCGCCTGGATCGTTCTCGCCGCTGTCTATCTCTACGATATTTCCGTTGAGACCGGTCAGTTCGAGATCATGAAGGAATCTATCGCGGGCATTACTCCGGATCGCCGCCTGCAGGTTCTCCTGGTTGCCTACTGCTTCGGCGCCTTCATTGAGGGCGCGGCGGGCTTCGGGGCTCCGGTAGCCATTGCGGGCGCATTTATGATCGGACTCGGGTTCAGGCCGTTCCACGCAGCCGCCCTCAATCTGATCGCCAATACCGCTCCAGTTGCGTGGGGTGCGATCGGAACACCGGTGCACACTCTGGCAGCCGTGACCGCGATGTCGGAGTCGGATATTAATGCGATGATCGGCCGCATCCTACCGATTACCGGCATCATCGTTCCCTTCTGGCTAGTAAAAGCGATGGTGAGCTGGTCGGAAACGTGGGAAGTGGCGCCTGCAATCCTCGTGGTGGGCATCTCCTTCTC
>DATNLB010000129.1:0-3968 GCA_035603095.1 Candidatus Acidiferrales bacterium | reverse complement strand
TAGGCGTTCGCGAAATCAGCGCCGACCTGCGGGATGTTCTCCTGCCTCTGATTGCCAAGACGCAGAACGACCGCAAACGGCTCTTGCTTCGGGATGGCTTCGAAAGCCTGGTCTACGACACACAGCAGTACAGCAGGGACGGAGGCCAGGCAGCTCTTGAGCAAAAGGAACTTGTATGCACAGAGCGGCGGCGTTACTAAGCGTAGTGTGCGTGATGGCTCCCGCGTTTGCGGGGGAGTCGCTCAGCATGCGCGAGTACGAGGAGCGCTGCGCGAGCTACTACGCCCAGGAATATGGCGTCTCGCCGGCTCTTGTGCGCGCCATCATTCAGATCGAATCCGCATGGCAGCCGGGCGTGGTTTCCTCAAAGGGCGCCATGGGCTTGATGCAACTCATGCCCGCGACTGCGCAGCACTTTGGCGTGACGCACCCGTTCTACATCCACGAAAATGTGCGTGGCGGAGTCGCATACCTGGCGGAGCTTCAAGCACTCTTTCATGGAGACTTTCGCCTTGTCGTGGCCGCCTACGCGGCTGGCGAGAAGCCGATTCTCGCGCGTGGGCTGGACTACTCGTCGGAAGAGGTTTACACATACGTCCAACGGATTGTGCAACAGTATCGCGCCGAGTTGAGGCGCAAAGGAGGGAGATAGCATGGATCGTCCAAAGGCATATCTTTGTCTGGTTTGGTTGGTGGGAGTTGTTTCGGCCCAGACCGGGCAGCAGGGCCTAACAAGACCGACGCCAGCGGTGTTGGTGACGCCTGCAACCAACCGGGCACAGCTTGAACCCGTGATCCTGACTCGGGCCAGTCTTGACGAGAAGGTCATCACTTTGCGGCTTGCTCCGCGGGTGGCCACATCGATCCGAATGCCCGAGCCCGTAAATTCGGTTGTGGTGGGAGACCCGGAAAACTTTCAGGCTGAGCATTCCGAACATGAGCCGGAACTCGTGACCGTGAAGCCAGTAGCCCCTCAGCCAGCGCAGACCAACCTGTTGATTACGACTACATTAGGTCACCAGGCAAATCTTTTGTTGATCAGCTTCGGTGAGCAGAACGGCCCAACCCAGACGGTTGACGTGCTGCTGAAATACGGCAAGCCCGCTGCGGGAAGCTTCCTTGTAGAGGAGAGCCCGTTCTCCCCTTCGTTCATCGCCGAAACGCAAAAGCTTGATGTACACGCCAAGGGATTGGACGTGGCATCAGGGAGTCCGACGACGGTGCAACTCGCTGGGCTGATGAAGGCGGCGAGTTTCGATCCGCCCAGGGCAATCGACGGCAAATCCACCGAAGTCCTGGATAGTCTGCTCGATCGTCAGAAACGCGCGCCTCTCCCGGTCCTGTATGGCCAGCGCCCGGGTGAGATTGAACCTGGGCCTCGGATCAAAGCTGGTGTCAGCGAGGTGCTGGACGAGGGAAACGAGGTCGTCGTTCTGTTCTCCGCCGTAAATCCCTCAAGCCATGCGATCGAGATTCTGCCACCGCAGGTGCAACTCGGCGGCAAGATGAAGAAGAAGTGGACCACCGCAGAGCAGCTACGCGTCATCGACTTTCGACTGAGCACACGGCGGTTGGGCGCCGGGCAGCGCACGGATGGAGTGGTGATCTTCGAGCGGCCGAACTTCAAACAGTCCAGCGAAACGTTATTCTTGCAAGTCGCCGACTCGGGAGCGGTGGACCTTCCGGCGCTAGCCCCGATCGGTTTCGGAATCAGCAGTTTTCGAGGAGGTTCGGCCTATGAAGCCCGATGACAAAACTGAACGAATTAAGCCTGTAGAGGATCGCGAGGAGAACCCGAGTATCGAACGCGAGCGTGAGTCCGAGGCGGCGGAAGTACAGGAGCCCCAGCCTACGGGATGGGCTGCGCAATTGCGGCAAATCATGCACCGTCCGGCGCAGGGCGAAGCCCGAACCAACATCAAGCGTCAGCAACTCAGAGAGGATCGCACCAAAAGCTTTCTCTTGCTTGCGGGGCTCACGGTTGTGCTGGCGCTTGCGTTCTTTGTGATGTTCTCTACGCCCAGCACAGGCCGAAAGGACATCGCCAGAACCAACCAGCCCAACCTCGGCCGCGGATCAGGCGGAGAGAATACGGATACAAGCCACTCGGTGACGCCTCTTCTCAATGCCGACACGCGGAATCCGGATGATAACGCCGGGAACCTCAGTGCGCAGGATATTCGCAATACCGCGAAGCAACGGATGTTAGCGCAAGCAAGCCCCTCTTTCGGGGATGCCCCGGTACCACCGCCTCCAGCCCCTCGTCCTGAGCCCAAAGACTACGCTTTGAACAGAATTCAGTTTCCTCCAGAGCAGCCACAAACCACGACACCCATTCCAGCTCCGAAGGTCGAGAAACTGACCAAAGCCTCGCTGGTGTTCGTGAGTTCAGGATCCGGACCGCGGGTGACCGCTCAGACTTCGAGCAGCGTGCAACCTGTGGTGCTCGAACGGAATCCGGAATTTATGGCGCTGCCGACCGGGACTCGGCTGATCGCCCGGCTGCAAACCCCGGTGAGTTCGGCTGTCAAGACGCCCGTTGTAGCTGCCATTGAGTACAACTATGAGCGGGATGGCGAGATTGTCATCCCAGCGGGCTCGAAAGCATTTGGAGAACTCAGTCAGGTGAATGATCAAGGCTATGTCGGTATTCAGTTCCACACGATCCAGATGCCGGACGAGACGACGCAGAAGATTGAAGGCCATGCGGTGGGGTTGCAATATCAGCCATTGCGAGGCCAGGTTACCGGCCGGAACACCGGCAAAAAGTTTCTAGTTCGAAGCCTAACCGGAATCGGGACCATCCTGGCTGCAACCGTTGGGGTTCAGAGCGGCACTGGGGTCACCGACGCTTTCTCAAATAACGTTCTGCTGCGAGAGCGAGTCGCAAACAACATCGCGATCGCAGGCGAACAGCAGCTGAACGACTTGGCGTATCACCAAAACATCGTGGTGACTGTGCCGGGCAACACGCGGTTCTACATCGTGTTGGCGAAACCAACAGGCGGTGGCGCTGGCGCCGGGCCAGCGGGGTCGGTGCCAGCCGGGAATCCCAGCGGCGCTTCGGGCTACGCAACGGCTGCCACGCCCAGCGTGCAAGAACTACGGGAACTGATGGAGTTGAAGCGGGAGCTGACCCAGATGTACCAGCAGCAACAGAAAGCACTGCTCGCCCAGACGGCGACCGAACAACAGTAGAGACGTGAGGAATAGCACAGACGCTGAAAGTCAGCATGACGCCATTTCCCAGTGGCTTGGCAAAGCTCTCTCAACGGAGTAAATTGATTCCAAGGAGAGTTGTATGTCTTCTTGGCCTTTCCTCTTCGCTGCGGCACTCGCGATTTGGCTTCTCCTCAAGGGGCCGGCAGCGAAGACGCCACTCTTCGTCCAAATAGTCTGCCGCATTGCCATTGTGTTCTTCGCATACTGCGGGGTCCTGTATCTATTGAAGTGGGACCCATTCTGGAAATGGATGCTGTCATTGGGATTCGAGAACCGAAACAACGCCGAGGGCTTTCTGATCCTCGCATCGACGATCGTTTGGCTCGTCGCGACCCTGCGAATCATTCTGTTTGGGGTCCGATTCCGCGCCCTCGGTGTTGGTTCCGGTGAGCTAGGGAATCGTGTCCCGCGACAAGAAGAGACTCGATCCGCCTTCACGTTGAAGAACATAGCCATCTTCCATTATTTTTTCACCCGCAAGTAACTAAGGTGGTCACGTTTCCGTGAGCCCCTCAGGCTCGCGATAGCTCCTGGAATCGCCGCCACGGCTTGTATTTCTTGCCACCTTGCAATCTTCTCCCTGACATCCGGTGAGACTGCGCAGAGTCGGATTCGTTTGCGCGCGTTTTCCAATCAGGCTATTTTTTCCTCATCCCCAAACGGGGAAGAAAGGAGCAAGTAATCCCGATGACGCAAAATTCTCGGCGGCAAAAAGTCATGATCGCCGTCGTTCTTTCGCTGTTCGT
>DATNLB010000133.1:0-10612 GCA_035603095.1 Candidatus Acidiferrales bacterium | reverse complement strand
GTCAAGTTATTGTATGTCCTCGCCATCGTCTTCGGTGGAATCACGGTCGTGGCTTGCGTCGTGCTTGGTTATCAACAATCTCCCGCCCAAGGACTCATCAATCTCGTCGCAGGAATCGTGGCCCTTTTTGTGGGCGTGCTGGTTGTACGCGTGCTGCTTGAGCTGGCGCTGGCCATACTGCGCATCGCCGAAGGTATCGAGCGCGCCACACATCCTGGAACCTAACGACGAGAGCGCTTTGCGATGCGGGGGCCGCCAATTGATTCGCTCAGCCGCCCGCGAGTCGCGCGCGTATCCGCGCACCTCCGGCCCGCAACGTGAATTTCTGCCCGAAATAGGGAACCTGGGCGAGCACTTTCTGCAGGTCAAGATCATCCGCATAGCGCCGTTTTGGAATTCTCCGCGCCAGAATGCTGATTTCCAGCGGGTCGCGGCGGAAGGGATAGGGCTCCAGCGTCGCGCCATTGTTTCCTTCGGGTTGCAGGTCCCAATCCACTTCCTTGCCCTGGTAGTCGGCCGGAACGGCGTCGATGGTGGCGCCTTCCAGTGGCCCGAGGCAAAAGTAAAGGGAGAGGCGGTCCAGGGCTTCGAGACGCTGCGCGTTGATCTGCAACCATTTTTCGTCGGCAAAACTTTTTGTCGCGGAATCTCCGCGAAGGTCCACTTTCAGCCGCAATTGCTGGAGCCGCAGTGTTTGCAGGAAATCAGCGACGATGGGAGCTTCGTGGGACTTCACGTACTTGGCGGAGTATCCCGGAATGGTGGCGCGTGTTTTATCGTAAAGCCCCGCGCAGTGCATGCTGACGAGGAGACCGGCGTAGCGATCCACTTTTACAACACGTTCGATACCGCGCTGGTAGAGATCGATGTGCTCCCGGGTAGGCAGCGACATGAAGCTGTACGGCAAGAACGAGACGGGGTCGATACGCGGCTGGAGCTCCCACTCTTTCCAGCCATTGTCGTGCTCAGCGGCCGCGAGTTGGAACGATTCCAGGGGTTCGAGCCGCGCGAAGTTTTCATTGCCCAATTCGCGCGCAAAATACCCGGACAGAACCGCGTGGTCCGTCTGGCGAATCAAGATAAGATGATCGCCGTGCTCTTGAATGATCATGGCGCTGCCCTCGTTCGCAGCGACGACTGGAGTACGCGCCCTTGTGGACAGGTGCATCGGCCTGGCCGAGGACTGGCCAAGCAGTTCTTTTCTCGACAACAGTATTGTGCCAGCAACGCGGTCTCGAATCCAGCAGCATCGCCCGAACCATTGAACGCTTGTTGGGCCGGCTCAAAATCCCTTCTAAAATTCCCAGTGGAGCGGCCCTTCTCAAGCTTGTAGAATAGAGCCACCACTGCGGGAGTGGCGGAACTGGCAGACGCGCAAGACTTAGGATCTTGTGGCCGAAAGGCCTTGGGGGTTCAAATCCCTCCTTCCGCACCAAAATTTTGCTGAACGCGAGAGTTTGCCCTGAGCGAAGCTGAAGGGATCTTCTCTAAACTTTCCTCCCCGGTTGTGATACCTGCAATGAATTCTGCCGCGCTTGCGGCGCTGAGCTCCCGGTGGCCTTTTTTCTTTTCACGGAAGGCGTTTCGGGGTATGACAATGTTCACGGCACTCGCTTGACTGCGCGCCAATTGGGGCCGAGGAGCATTCCATGCAGCGAGACGTACGAGACCTGCTTAATTTATACAATCCGAATGATCCGCTGGATCACGCTTGGACTATTCCCTCGCCGTGGTATTTCGATGTGGGCATCCACGAGCTCGAACAGCACGGCGTGTTTGCGAAAACGTGGCAGGTGGTGGGGCGCGCCGATCAGGTGCGGGACAAGGGCAACTTTTTTACTGCCGACCTTGCGGGCGAGCCTATCGTCGTGGCACGCGGCGAAGACGGCCAATTGCGGGCGTTTTACAACGTATGCCGGCATCATGCCGCGGCGGTGGTGACCGAAGCAGAGGGCTGCGCGAAGCAGTTTCGCTGCCCGTATCACGGCTGGACTTACGGGAACGACGGCGGGCTGAAAGGCATGGTCGAGTTTGAAGGCGTGTGCAATTTCGATCGCGCTAAGAATGGTCTTGTGCCGGTAAAGGTAGACGCGTGGGAGAATTTCGTATTTGTGAATCTGGACGGGCGCGCGGCGCCGCTGCGGGAGTTTCTTGGAAAGGTCCCGGACCTGGTCGCGCCGTTGCAGCTCGCCAAGAAATTGAAATACTTTGACCGCCGCGTCTATACGCTGAGCTGCAACTGGAAGGTTTACGTGGACAACTACCTCGACGGCGGCTACCACGTTCCCCACGCGCACAAAGGGTTGAGCAGCGTGATCGAGTACACGAAATACACGATCGAGAATTTGGAGCGCGCCTGCCTGCAATCCAGCCCGATTTCTGCAAACTCCAGGTCGAAGTCAGGCGTCGCCGCCACCCGCCAGGGCCGCGCGTTTTATCTGTGGATCTATCCGAATTTCATGATCAACGCCTACGAAGGCGTGATGGACACGAATCTCGTTCTTCCGATGGGTGTGGACAAATGCGCCGTCATTTTCGACTACTACTTCGCGGACATCAGCAGGAAGGCTTTGAAGAAGAATCAAGCAAGCATCAAAGTAAGCGAAAAGGTGCAGGAGGAAGATGAGGCCATCTGCGACGCCGTGCAGCGCGGGCTCGGCTCACGCGCCTACATCGCAGGGCGGCTGTCGGTGCGGCGCGAAGCGGGCGAACATCTCTTTCACCGTTTGCTGCATGCCGACCTGACCAATGCGTTCAACCAGCCTGCCGCGGCCGATTAGCCAACGCAAGAAATTCTTGGTAAGATTGTCTTACCGTGACAACCAAAATCTCGACCAAAGGACAGGTGGTGCTGCCGCAGGCGATTCGGAGAAAGATGAATCTGCGCGCGGGAGACCTCCTGGAGGCGCGAATCGAAGGCGAACGCATCGTGCTGACTCCGAGAAGGAAAAGGTCGCGTAGGGGCCGGATCATTAAAGATCCTCTTACGGGATATCCTGTGCTGACGGCGGGCAAGAATGCCCCGGTACTTACGCAGAAGGAAGTAGAAGACATCCTTTCGGAATTTCCATGATTTATCTCCTGGACGTCAGCGCGCTGCTCGCGTTTGGATTGCGCGAACACTTGTTCCACGAGCGGGTTGCTACATGGGTACGCACATTTGAGATCCAAGAAGAAGCAAAGTTCGCTACCTGCGCTATCACCGAACTGGGTTTCTTACGCATTCTCACTCAAGCTTCTTCCTACAGCTTTACAATCGCGCAAGGAAAATTGCTATTGTCACAGCTGAAAGTAACGAAGGGACTGCGATTTTCGTTTCTGGCGGACAATCAGGGCGTTGAGGATTTGGCGTTGTGGGTCAATGGGCCCAAGCAAATCACGGATGGCCACCTGCTGGGGCTGGCAAGGGCACACGGAGCCGAAATGGCAACGCTGGATGAACGCATTCCTGGCGCGCTTGTTATTCCCGGCAAGGATTGACCGTATGCGCGAAACGAACTCTGGGGAAATGAAAGAAGATGAGTTTTGACGTCATCGCGGATTGTGCTGTTTGACGGTGTTGGAAGCGTCGCCTATACTGAGCATTCGAGTTGCAGGGTGAACTCTCACCTGACTGGCCTCTTCTGAAACGAAAGCTTGGCTTGTTCGTCCCCACGGACCGGGCCGCATGCCGTCGAGACCAGCGAACGTTTCATTACTAAACCGATTGCCGTCCCAGGAAAGGACTGCTGCATGGCTGAAGCAACCTGCCGCCGCGAGCTAGAGTTGGAAATTCCCGCAGAAGAAGTAACGAAAAAGATCGAGAGTGTCGCGAAGGAGTTTGCGCGCGTCGCCAACGTTCCGGGATTCCGCCGCGGGAAAGCGCCCATCTCCCTGATTCGGCGCAAGTTCGCGGATGACATCAAGGGTGAAGTGCTGCAATCGCTGGTGCCGGAGCGGGTGGAAAAAGCCGTGGCCGAGCAGAAGCTCACTCCCGTTTCGCAGCCGCAAGTGGATAAGCTGGATTTCAACGAGGGCCAGCCGCTGAAGTTCCGCGCGGTCTTTGAAGTGCTTCCGGAATTTGAATTGGGCAATTACAGGGGCCTGGAGTTCGAGATGCCCACGATGGACATCGCGGACGAGGACGTGGCGAAAGCGCTCGAAGAGATGCGCGAGCGTGCCGCAGCGTTTGCGCCCGTCGAGGGCCGCGCGATTCAGGATGGCGACTTTGCACAGGTGAAGCTCCTCGGCACGCCGGAAGGCGGAGGGGATCCGCTGCAAGCCGACAGCGTGCTCTGCCATATTGGCGCGGAGGAAACGATGGAGCCGTTCAACGCCAATTTGAAAGGCGCCAGCGCCGGCGATCACAAGAATTTTGATGTCGACTATCCCGCGGACTATCCGGATCCCAAGCTGGCCGGTAAGAAATATCACTATGCCGTCGAGGTCCTGGGCATCAAAACCAAGAAGCTGCCGGAACTGAACGATGAATTTGCGAAAGACGTCAGCGACGCGGGCACGCTGGACGAACTAAAGAAAAAGGTCCGCGAAGGGCTGGGGCACCAGCGCGATCACAAGCACCAGGAACTGCTGCACGAAAAGGTACTCGCGGAAATCGTGAAGCTGCACGACTTCCCTGTACCCGAAGCGCTGGTCGAGCATCAAATGGATGTGCGTCTGGAGCGGGTGGTGCGCTCATTGGCCACGCAAGGAGTTGATCCCCGGGCCGTGAATGTGGACTGGGTAGCGCTGCGGCGGCGCCAAGAAGAGCGCGCCAAGGATGACGTGAAGGCCGAATTGATCATCGATCGTATCGCTTCGGCGGAAAACATCGACGTAACGGACGAGGAGGTCACGCACGAGCTGGAACACATGGCTAGCCATGGTGGCGAATCGGCGGAAGCGCTTCGCGCGCGTTTGACAAAGCAGGGGACGCTCGATAGGATGAAGGCTAAGCTGCGCAGTGACAAAACTCTCGACTGGCTTGCGCAGAACGCTAGAATCAAAACTGTTGCGGCAGCAAGTGCAGCGACAGATGCAAAGTGACACACTCCGGCCGAGTGCCAGCGACATCTACCCAAATGAAAAATTCCGAAGAGCCCGAGTATCGCGGAACAACGCTCGTACCGATGGTGGTGGAACAGACCAGCCGTGGCGAGCGCGCCTACGACATTTATTCCCGGCTCCTTAAAGAGCACATTATCTTTATTGGGACGCCGATTGACGACCACGTCGCCAATCTGGCCACGGCGCAGATGCTTTTTTTGCAGGCCGAAGACCCGGAGAGAGACATTCAACTGTACATCAACTCACCGGGGGGCTCGATCACCGCGGGATTCGCGATTTACGACACCATGCAGTTCGTGAAGCCGGACGTGGTGACCACCTGCGTCGGCCAAGCCGCTTCCATCGCGGCCGTGCTGCTGGCCGGGGGTGCTCCCAAGAAGCGATTTGCGCTGCCCAATGCGCGCATCCTGATTCACCAGCCGTGGATGTCCGGGCTAGGGGGACAGGCGACGGACATCGACCTGCATGCGAAAGAGATATTGCGCATGCGCCTGACGATCAATACGCTGCTGGCAAAGCACAGCGGCCAGCCGGTGGAGCGCATCGAGAAGGACGTTGAGCGCGACTACATCATGAATCCGGAGCAGGCCAAGGAATACGGAATGATCGACGAGATCATTTATAAGCACCGCTAGTATTTCGCGCCACGGAGTGCTTTGCGGTTTGAAGCGGGGGTAGGGCACGCGTTCCAAAAAGTTAGTATCGTTTCGACTTTCTGTTTCGCTCAGGGGAAAAATCGGCCTAGAATAGTGGGTAGAGACTCCGTCGAAGCCCAGCGGAGACGAGGCCCTCACACCAGTGAAAAAATTCAACCCAGACGAGCCGCTGCGCTGCTCCTTCTGCCACAAGACTCAGGAGCAGGTCGAAAAGCTGATCAGTTCGCCTTCGGACTATCCGCGGGCGTACATCTGCAATGAGTGCGTGGGCGTTTGCCAGACCATACTGGAAGATGAGAAGCGCGAACAAACGGCGGCGCCGACGAAGCGGCTTCCCCGGCCGCCCGAGATCAAGCAATTCCTGGACGGCTACGTCATCGGGCAGGACCGCACGAAAAAGAAACTTGCGGTGGCGGTGTACAACCACTACAAACGGATATTCCTGAACAAGCAGCCGGGCGAGATCGAACTGAGCAAGTCCAATATCCTGCTGATCGGCCCGACCGGCACGGGCAAGACATTGCTGGCGCAAACGCTGTCGCGCATGCTGGATGTGCCGTTCGCGATCGTCGACGCCACGACGCTTACCGAAGCGGGCTACGTGGGCGAAGACGTCGAAAACATTATTCTGAAATTGCTGCAAGCGGCGGACGGCGACGTCCAGAAGGCTCAGCAAGGCATCATTTATATCGATGAGATCGACAAGATTGCCAAGAAGGACGAGAACCCTTCAATCACCCGCGATGTTTCCGGCGAAGGCGTGCAGCAGGCGCTGCTGAAGATACTGGAAGGCACGGTTGCGAATGTGCCTCCGCAGGGCGGCCGCAAGCATCCGCATCAGGAATTTACTCCGGTGGACACTACCAACATTCTTTTTCTGTGCGGTGGAGCTTTCGTGGGCCTGGAAAAAATTATCGAGAAGCGCGCCGGGCGGCGCTCGCTGGGCTTCCACACAGATGCTGCGCCGACGACGCCGCAGAAGCGCAACACCGAATTGCTTGAGCAGGTGCAGCCGGGCGATTTGATCCGCTACGGATTGATCCCCGAATTTGTCGGCCGCTTGCCTGTCGCGGGAGTGATGAACGATCTCGACAAAGGTGCGCTGGTCAAGATTCTGACGGAACCGAAGAACGCACTGCTGAAACAGTACCAGCGGCTGTTCGAATTCGAAAACGTGCGGCTGCGATTTACGGACGACGCGCTGGAGACCGTGGCGGAGTTGGCACTTCAGCGCAAGGTCGGCGCGCGCGGCTTGCGAATGATCCTCGAAGACCTCATGCTGGAACTGATGTACCACCTTCCCATGCAGCGGAAGGTGCGCGACTTCGTGGTTACCGCGGACATGGTCCGCACCCGCGAAATCAATTGGAGTTTGCTCGAGAAGGCCGGATAAGCCGCTCGGGCTTCGACATTAAGTGCGGCTATTCCAGGGCCGCATGAGCAGAATCCAGGGGACCGAATGTTCACTCGCGAAAAACAAGAAATGAAGCGCGTGCCCATGATGCCGGTGCGCGATATGGTCATCTTTCCGCAACAGATGACTCCCTTTATCGTCGGCCGGGAAGCCAGCGTGCGCGCTCTCGAAGAAGCGCTGGCCGGCGACAAGAAAATCTTTCTGTCCACGCAGCACGACGCGTCGGTGGACGATCCCAAACCGGAAGAAATCTATGCGGTCGGAACGCTTGCCAACATCGTGCAGAGCGTGAAGCTTCCCGACGGCAACATCAAAGTTCTCGTCGAAGGCGTGGAACGGGCTCGGGCCCTGTCGATCGCCACGGAGGAAGGATTCTTCCGCGCCACGGTGCGCCTGCTGGGTGCGCGTGTGGAGCCATCGCCGCAAGTCGAGCAGACGGTGCAGAAGATCACCGGCCTGTACGAGCAATTCATCAAGCTATCGCAGAGCTTGAATTACGACACGATGATCGCGGCTGCGCGCGTGGATGATCCCGCACGGCTCTCGGATACGATCGCCGCAAACCTGCAGCTCCCGGTGGATGAAAAACAGGATCTGCTCGAGACCGTCGATCCCATCGAGCGGCTGAATCGCATTGGCGACATCCTGGAAATCGAGCTCGAAAAACTGAACGTCGACCGCAACATCAATACGCGCGTGAAACGCCAGATGGAGCGCGCGCAAAAAGAGTATTACCTCAACGAAAAGCTCAAGGCCATTCAGAAAGAGCTGGGGCGTGGCGAAAAAAGCGAAATCGACGAGCTGAAAAAGAAGATCGACACCGCCGGGATGTCCAAGGAAGTGCATGAGAAAGCCATTCAGGAGCTGAAGCGCCTGGAGCTCATGCCGCCGATGTCCGCGGAGTCCACGGTCAGCCGCAATTATCTGGATTGGCTGCTGGCGGTACCCTGGAAAAAGAAATCGAAGGAAATTCGCGACATCAAAGCCGCGGAAAAGATTCTGAATGAAGAGCACTACGGCCTCGAGAAGGTCAAAGAGCGTATCCTCGAATTTCTTGCGGTCCGCCAACTGGTGAAGAATCCCAAGGGCTCGATTCTTTGCTTTGTGGGGCCTCCGGGCGTGGGCAAGACTTCCCTGGCGATGTCCATCGGCCATGCCACCGGCCGCAAGTTCGTCCGCGTTTCGCTCGGCGGAGTGCGTGACGAAGCCGAAATCCGCGGCCATCGCCGCACCTATATCGGCGCCCTGCCTGGCCAAGTCATCCAGATGATGAAGAAAGCCGGCACGGTGAACCCGATATTCGTACTGGACGAAGTCGACAAGATGTCCACTGATTTTCGCGGCGACCCGTCAGCGGCATTGATGGAAGTGCTCGATCCGGAACTGAACCACTCGTTTACGGACCATTACCTGGATGTGGAGTACGACCTTTCGAAAGTGATGTTCGTCTGCACGGCCAACGTGCTGCATACGATTCCGCAGCCGCTGCAAGACCGCATGGAAATATTGCGCCTGCCCGGCTATACAGAGCAGGAAAAGCTGGAAATCGCCAAGCGGTTCCTGGTGAAGCGCGCGCTGGAAGCGACCGGCCTTACCGAGAAGAACCTCAAGCTGACGGACGAAGGCCTTCTTCACATCATCCGGCATTACACGCACGAAGCGGGAGTTCGCAGTCTGGAGCGCGAGATTCAGAACATCGCGCGCAAGATGGCGCGTAGAGTCGTTACCGACGGCGCGAGTTCGAACGTGGAGATTACGCCCGCCAACGCCAACGACTTCCTGGGTGTGCTGAAGTACCGCGAATTCTGGCTCGAGAAACACAACGAAATCGGTCTGACCACCGGCCTGGCGTGGACCGAAGTCGGGGGCTCCGTGCTGTCCACCGAAGCCACACTGATGGAAGGCAAGGGCCGCCTCACGCTAACCGGCAAGCTCGGTGACGTGATGCAGGAGTCCGCGCAAGCGGCGATGAGCTACGTCCGTTCGCGCTCCAATCTGCTCGGCTTGCCACGGGATTTCTACCGCAACATCGACATTCACGTGCACGTACCCGAAGGAGCCATTCCCAAGGACGGTCCTTCCGCCGGCATTACCATCTGCACGTCCATCGTGAGCGCGCTGACAAAGAATCCCGTGCGCCGCGACGTCACCATGACCGGCGAAATCACGTTGCGCGGCAAGGTGCTCCCCATCGGCGGGGTCAAGGAGAAACTCCTGGCCGCCCATCGAATGGGCTTGCGTACGGTACTGCTTCCGAAGGACAATGAGAAGGACCTGGCGGAAATCCCGCCCGAGATCCTCTCCAGTCTTACGATGCATTTTGTCGAGACCATGGATGAAGTGCTGCAGATTGCGCTGGAGCGGCCCACGGTGCCGCTCGAGCATGCCGCGGTTGCGCCCGTAGCGGAACCTTTCGTAGCCGGCGCCGAGAAAGACAAGAGTTTGACCAACTAAGCAGCGTTGTTTTGGGCCCGTCCCGTCCCGCGAGTCAACCCAGAGCTGGTCGGAGTTACGCTTGAGGGATTCACAGGTTCGCGCGGGCGAGCGCTGCCGCCGGTTGCGGAAAGTCTGGTTTGCCCCATCCTGGCAGGTTTTCGTTTCTCCGCCAGTGCGGTGCGCCACCTCAAAAACAATCCGGATTCTCAGGGTCAATTTTCACCATCATAGCTAAGGATATATGCCAAAAGAAACAAACGTTGAAGGAAACAATCAGATGAGCATCAGCCTGGCCGAGCTGAAGGAAAAGAACATCACCGACCTCGCCAAGATCGCCAAGGAATTGAACATTCCCGGGGCCAGCGGCATGCGCAAGCAGGAGCTGATTTTCCAGATCCTGCGCGCCCAGACCGAAAAGAACGGTTTGATCTTCTCCGAAGGCGTCCTCGAGTGCCTCCCCGATGGATTCGGCTTTCTGCGCGCCCCGGAATACAACTATCTCCCCGGCCCGGATGACATCTACGTTTCACCGTCGCAGATCCGCAAGTTCGACCTGCGCACCGGCGACACGGTCTCCGGCCAGGTCCGCCCGCCGAAAGATGGCGAACGCTATTTCGCGCTGATCAAGGTCGAAGCGGTCAATTTTGAAGACCCGGAGGTCGCGCGCAACAAGATCTTCTTCGATAACCTGACGCCGCTTTATCCCCAAGGCCGCCTGAAGATGGAAACCACCAAGGAGAACATGACAGGCCGCGTGCTCGATCTTCTTTGTCCGGTCGGCAAGGGCCAGCGCGGCTTGGTCAACGCCCCGCCGCGCACCGGAAAGACCATGATGCTGCAGTCCATGGCCAATGCCATCGCCACCAATCATCCGGAGGTCGCGCTGATCGTGCTGCTCATTGACGAGCGCCCGGAAGAAGTGACGGACATGCAGCGAACGGTCAAGGGCGAAGTGATCAGCTCGACGTTTGACGAGCCGCCGCAGCGCCACATCCAGGTCGCGGAAATGGTTTTGGAAAAGGCGAAGCGCCTGGTCGAGCACAAACGCGACGTTGTAGTG
>DATNLB010000319.1:0-4519 GCA_035603095.1 Candidatus Acidiferrales bacterium | reverse complement strand
TTGAAAACTTTCGCCGCGCACGGCTGCTACGGCGTTGCGGCGATCACCTCGCTGACGGTTCAGAACACCCAGGGCGTCGAAACGGTCCACAACACGCCCAGTGCTGAATTGCGTTCTCAACTCGAAGCGCTCGTAATGGATTGCGATATCGCTGCGGCAAAAATCGGAATGCTCGGCAACCGCGGCAACGCGGTCGTAGTGGCGGAATTCCTCGACGCACACAAATTTGCGCACGTCGTGCTCGATCCCGTGATGAAATCATCGAGCGGTGCGGAGCTGCTAGACACCGCCGGAATCAAGTATCTGGCTTCCGAGCTGCTCAAACGCGCCAGTGTCATCACCCCGAACGTTCCCGAAGCCGAAGTTCTCACCGGCCTGACGATCAAAGACGTCGCCGATATGGAAGCCGCCGCGCGCAAGCTCGTCGAAATGGGCGCGCGCGCCGTAATCGTCAAAGGCGGCCACATGGAGCGCGCCAACGACGTGCTCTTCGATGGCACGGAAATCTTTCAGCTAGCCGGCGACCGCGTGAAGGAAGAAACCCTCCACGGCACGGGTTGCACCTTTGCGTCCGCATTCACGGCGCAGCTCGCCGCCGGGCGTTCCTTGTTCGAGGCCGCCACTCTCGCCAAAGCTTACGTCACCAAAGCCATCGAGAAGGGCTACCCCATCGGCAAAGGCCGCATCCCGCTCGATCATTTCTACCGCCAGCGCATCGAGCCCCCCGCCCGCGGCATCCACGAAGTCCCCCAGCACGGCATGCACCCCGCCGCCGAACCCACCGCCCACTAAATATTCGGCTCACTCGTCCGCATCCGGAGATGCAGCTCTTTGTGTTCTCCATGTCTCTGCGTTTCGTTTCCTATCGTTTATAGATGACGCGGCCGGCGACGATGGTAGCGACGGCTGCACCTTTGAAAGTGCGCCCGTCAAACGGCGAGTTCCGAGACTTGCTGGGCGACTCCTTCACGTTGTATGTCCAGGAATCATCGAGGGAAAAAATCGTGAGGTTAGCAGCTTGCCCCGCGGCGATTTTGCTCTCGATGCCGAGAACCCGCGCGGGACCAGAAGTGAAAAGCTCAACTATTCTCATAAGTGACAAGCGGCCGGAATGGACCAATTGTTCGAGCGCCAGCGCCAGCGCCGTTTCGAAACCAAGAATCCCAAAAGGCGCGCGATCGAACTCCACATCTTTCAAAGCAGGCTCGTGCGGAGCATGATCGGTGGCAATGGCGTCCACGGTGCCGTCGGCGAGCCCGGCCAGCAGCGCCTCACGGTCCTCCCGCGCCGCCAGCGGCGGATTCATCTTGAACCGCGAATCGTACTGCACGTCTTCGTCGATCAGCGTGAAATGATGCGGCGTGACTTCGCATGTGACGTGCAGCCCGCGCGACTTGGCCCACCGAACTTGTTCGAGCGACGCTTTCGCCGAGAGATGCGCGATATGGAGCCGCGTGCCACTAAGCTCCGCGAGCTGCACGTCGCGCGCCACGCAAACCGATTCCGCCGCCGCCGGCATCCCGCGCAAACCAAGACGAGTGGAAGTGACGCCTTCGCGCATCACCGCGCCTGCCGCCAGCGAAACGTCTTCCGAATGCTCGATCACCGGAAGATCGAGCGACCGGCAATAATCCATCACCTGCCGCGCGAGCTTTGCCGTGGCAATCGGTTTTCCATCATCCGAAACCGCCACGATCCCCGCCTCCTTCATCCCGGCGATTTCGGCGATGGCCTCGCCTTTGCTTCCCACCGACGCCGCGCCAATCGGCCACACACGAACGCCGCCGGCAACCTTCGCTCGATCCAGGATGAAGCGTGTAACGGAAGCATTGTCGTTCACCGGCTTCGTATTCGGCATGCAGCAAACCGCTGTAAACCCGCCGCGCGCCGCCGCCCGCGTGCCCGTTTCGATGGTTTCGGAAGATTCCTGTCCCGGTTCGCGCAGGTGCACGTGAAGATCGATAAACCCGGGCGCGACGATCAAACCGCTGGCATCGAAAACTTCCGCGTCTTGCGCTGTGGAGATTTTCCCGGCCGCCCCAACTTCCTTTATCTTTTCTCCGTCCAGCAGAACGTCGAGTGCTGCGTCCCTCTTCGATGCCGGGTCGACCACGCGCCCGTTCTTAATCAGTAGCATTGGCGGATTCCTTGGGTTTTACTTCGAGCGCCGGATGCGCGTCAGCCTCCGTAGCGCCGCTGGTCAGCAGATAGAGAATGGCCATGCGAACCGCCACGCCGTTGGTGACCTGTTCGAGCACACACGACTGCGGGCCGTCCGCCACCTCCGGGGTGATCTCGATCCCACGGTTCATCGGGCCCGGATGCAGCACAATCGCGTCCCGGCTCGCCCGGCGCAGCCTCTCCGCATTCAATTGGTACAACAGAATATAATCGTCCGCGGAAAGCGGCGGATCCTCCAGCCGTTCCGTTTGCACACGAAGCATGATGATCACGTGCGCGCCTTCTAGCGCCTCCTCGATTCGGTAAACGCATCGAATCGCCGTGCCCGGTGCGATTTTTTCCAGCTCTCGCGGTACCCACATCGCCGGACCGCAAAGCGTGAAGCGGCAGCCGAATTTTCCCAGCAGATGAATGTTCGAACGCGCCACACGGCTATGGAGAATGTCGCCCAATATCGTCACGTTCAAATTTTTGATCATCCCCAGCCGGTCGCGAATCGTCAGCGCGTCCAGCAAGCCCTGCGAAGGATGTTCGTGCGTGCCGTCGCCAGCGTTCACCACGGGAATGTCCAGATGCCGCGCCACGTAATCCGTCGCGCCTGAAGCCGCGTGCCGCATGACCAGGCAATCCGGCTTCATGGCGTTCAAATTAAAAACCGTGTCCAGCAGCGTCTCCCCCTTCTTCAGGCTGGACGCTTCCGCCTGCAAGTTCATGGTGTCCGCGCCGAGCCGCGATGCGGCCGTCCCAAAGCTGATGCGCGTGCGCGTGGACGTTTCGAAGAAGGCCAGTGCCACCGTCTTGCCGCGCAACGTCGCCAGTTTTTTCAGCGGATGCTTCTGAATTTCCTGAAAAGGCTTGCTTTGATCGAGAAGAAAGCCGAGTTCGTCCGCGGTGAGCGGTTCGAGGGCCAGCAAATCGCGGAAGCGGTGAGTCAATGTCCCTTCTCTGAAGGTAATGTGGTCATTCGAACGCCAATCTCAAAACTATTCCACTCGGTCCACCAGAACGACCCGTTCCTCTTTGTCGATCTCGCGCAGGCGCACTTCAATGATTTCCGTGTCGCTGGTTTGAACGTTGCGGCCGATGTACTGCGCCTCGATGGGCATTTCGCGGTGCCCGCGCTCGATCAGCACACAGAGCGACACCCGCTTAGGCCGGCCCAGGTCAAATATCCCGTTCATCGCCGCGCGAATCGTCCGGCCGGTGTACAGGACGTCATCGACCAATACTAGATTCATGTTATCAACGCCAAACGGAATGTTCGAAGAGCGCAGCACCGCCTGCGGCGCAACTTTCGAAAGATCGTCGCGATACAGCGTAATGTCCAGCACCCCGACGGGAACTTCCACCCCGTCGATCCCGCGCATGGCTTGCGCAATTCGCTGCGCCAGCGGGACGCCCCGCCGGACGATCCCGATCAGCGCCAGGTTTTTGGTTCCGCCGCTTTTCTCCACGATTTCATGCGCCAATCGCTGCAGCGTGCGGTCAATTTCCGGCGCCGACATCAATTGGCTCTTTTCGACGATGCGCATGGTCGGGTAATCCTATCATTCCTGACCGCGCCGCGGTCAATCCAGTCCGCCATCATCGAGCCGTAACACACTCGTAGTAGACTCTTGGGCGGATTGGGGAGGCGGCATTGGCTATGGTTCCAAGCGGATTCTTGTGGAAGCGCACCCTTTTGCAGCGCGGGATAATTACGGCAACATTTTCTCTTGCCACCAGTATTTCGTTTGTTCCGTGCGCCGCAGCCCAAGCCCTCCCGCGCGCGGCAGCACCCAAGGCGTCGCAAGCGCCCGCAAGGCCCAAGCTGGTTGTGCTCCTGGTCGTCGACCAGATGCGCGCCGACTACGTGGACAAGTTCCTCGGCCAGTGGACCGGCGGCCTCAAGCGCCTCGTTGAGGAAGGCGCGTGGTTCCGCGATGCGGCCTATCCTTACGCGGCCACGGAAACCTGCGTCGGCCACGCCACGATCTCAACCGGCGCATTTCCCGCCACCCACGGTATGGTCGCCAATGCCTGGTGGGATCGCGAACTCGGAAAAAGTGTGACGTGTACCTCCGATTCGAAAGCCAAAAACTCCGCGTACGGCGGCGCCTCCTTGAAGGATGGTGATTCCGAGTCGGACGAGAAGGAAGGCGGAAACAGTGGTGTTCGCCTCGCCGTACCGTCCTTTGCTGACGAATTGAGATTTCAGGCCGCTACGCGGGCGCGGGTGGTCACGTTTTCCCTGAAAGGCCAGGCAGCCATCACGCTCGCGGGACATCAAGCCGATGGCGTAGTTTGGCTGGACGACACAACAGGAGCATGGGTCACTTCAAACGCGTTTGGGACTCTC
>DATNLB010000774.1:0-2529 GCA_035603095.1 Candidatus Acidiferrales bacterium | reverse complement strand
CTATATATCAAGGCGGCGGAATAGTTGTCGGCCTTTCCTATGTTTGACGCCCCACGGTCAAACCAGTTCGACGAGACCACCGGTGTAAAAAAGCGATTCACCCGGAAAATCACGAATTGGGCGGCAACACGGCCATATATGATATTTTGCTCCGCCAAGCGTCTGAAAAAACTCAAGGACCAGGCTATGGCAAAACAAAGCGCAGGTATCTTGCTATTTCGCTCAAGTCACGAGCTCCAGATTTTACTGGTACATCCGGGCGGTCCGTTCTGGGCAAAAAAGGACGAAGGCTCATGGTCGATTCCAAAGGGAGAATACGACGAGGCCGAAGATGCGCTCGCTGCTGCGAAACGAGAACTGCGGGAAGAAACGGGCATCGTTGTCGCAGGGGAATTCTTAGAGTTAGGGACATTCAAGCAGCCAAGTGGAAAACTGATTTCGGCTTGGGCGATTGAACGCGACTTCGATCCCGTCGAATTAAGAAGCAACACGTGTTCCGTGGAGTGGCCGCCGAAATCCGGCCGCACTGTGGATGTCCCAGAGGTTGATCGCGCGGCGTGGTTCTCAATCACGGAAGCTGTAAATAAGATAACGAAAGGCCAGCTCCCGATCATGCAGGCATTGGCCAAAAAACTGAGCGTACGTATCCCTGGTCCGAGCGAAAAATTACCATTAGTGAAGAGCCAAGGCTCGCCGCTATAGGAAATCCAGGACATCTCCATAACGCCAATCTCACGCCGAGAAAGGGCCTCGGATTCAAGACGCCGTTCCAGGCGATCCTCGCCGCGCTTAGTAAAGACGTTCAAATTCGGGCTTCATAGACCCGTTGCGCTTCGTTCCAGTATCCACGCGGCGGTCGTCACGATACGCCCACATCGCAACGACGCCTTGAGCGCGGCGACTTCAATTCAAAGCCTGTCTCTGTCCTCGTCTTCGACGACACCCGGTATAAGATAGCGGTGGATCGAACGTTATCGCAGAGCGGCTTGAGCGACAGAGGATACGCATGAGGGTTTTCCTAGTCACTGGCGCTGGCGTTTCCGCCGAGAGCGGCCTTGGTACATTCCGCGACAAGGGTGGAACCGGCATCTGGACACGGTTCGATCCGATGAAGCTTGCCACGCCCGAGGCGTTCGTCCGCGATCCTCAGGAAGTGTATGCGTTTTACAATGCCCGTCGCCGAAACTTGATCACGGCCAAGCCCAACGCGGCGCACTTCGCTCTTGCTCGACTGGAGACGGCTTTAGCCGAGAGGGGAGGTAATCTGACTCTCGTCACCCAAAACATCGATGACCTTCATGAGCGTGCCGGCTCCAAGTGTGTCATCCACATGCACGGCGAACTGTTAAAGGCGCGCTGCACAGCTTGTGAGGCCGTAAGTCCGTGGCGCGAGGACGTAGGCCTTCGTGACCGGTGCTCAGCCTGCGGACGGACAGGCGCCCTCCGCCCTCACGTCGTCTGGTTCGGCGAGATGCCGTTTCAGATCAGCGAGATCTACGCCGCCTTGAATGAAGCTGACCTATTTGTCGCTATCGGCACATCCAGCTCGGTCTACCCCGCGGCCGGATTTGTGTCTGAGGCCCGAGCGCTCGGCATTCGCACTTGCGAGATCAATTTGGAGCCATCCGATAACGCTGAACAGTTTGACGAGAGGCGGTATGGACTCGCGAGTGAGGCGGTTCCTACGTGGGTAGACGAACTTCTCACTTCGTAGTGAAGCGTGAGTATGAGCCGGCGGCATTCTCCGTCTTAAGCGTCTTCAAGTTTGCGCGCCTCGTATACGTCCATCCTACCGAACTTCGCCTTCCATCGGGTGGGGGATAGTTCAACGGTAGAACAGCGGACTCTGACTCCGTCAATCTTGGTTCGAATCCAGGTCCCCCAGCCAGAAATCCTCCCAATATCGCCTCGTATTTTTGTTTTCGGCAATTGCTGGAATAGCGACGAAATTTCCGTAGGTTAGCTTTCGAGCGATCACGACGGCGCAACCAGAGACGAAAAATGCCCCAGGTTCTCGTCCGAACGGCCGCCGGGTCTCTAGGGCCCGTTTTCGACCCGTCACATGTCGAGCATTGTGCTGGATCGGCGCGGCGTCAGGCAGGCGCAAATCGGAGGAGCCGCCGCTGCTCCTGCCAGTCATGCGGCAGAGTCCTGGAGAGCATTACGAGCCGTGTGGGCGTCAGCTCGACGGGCTGTTGGCCGACCAGGATCGCGCGAACGATTTCAGGAGAGAGATACGAGAGACGCACGAGCACCGCCACATAATCGCGCCTCACGCCAAGCCGCGACGCCATGGCGTCGATGCTGTCATCACGGCCCGCAAGGAACATGTTGCGGGTTGCGATCGCTCGGGCGATCAGAGAGGCAAGGCCGTCGTCGATCGCTTTCGCGACGCCATTGCCGATCACCAGCCGCACACCCTTTCCAGCCCGGCGAAGGCTTGCGGTGATCGACAGGACGAAAGGTTCGACAGAATCTGTTGGCTTGGGAGGGGCGCTGCGCATTACGCTCGACACGATTGCGGTTCGA
>DATNLB010000628.1:0-17591 GCA_035603095.1 Candidatus Acidiferrales bacterium | reverse complement strand
ATTTGTCGCCACTCGCGCATACGCATGCACCAGTTCTTCCGCGGAGACAATGCCGGTCGAAGGCACGTCCAGCGCCGCAACACCTTTGATATGCGGCTCTCTCTTACGAATTTCGTCAGCGCCGATCAGCCGAAGCCCTTCGACCCCGTTCTCTTCCCCGCGCTTCTTCAGCGTGACGAGTTCGGTTTCCTCGTGTGCATCCACGGCGACGACAAGCTTTCCGCAGTGGCGAAACGGAACATTGTGTTTCTCGCAGAATTCGTACGTCAGGCGATTGCCCTCTACGCACAGCCGCGCCTTTAAGGAATTCTTCGGGTAGTAGATGCCGGAGTGGTTCACGCCGCTGTTGCGCGTGCTGGTAGCCATGCCCAGCTTCGGAAATTGTTCCACAAGAAAAACGTCCTGCCACCGCTTCGAAACGGTATTGGCGATGGCGCAGCCGATGACGCCACCGCCGATGATCAGAATGTTCGCCTGGTCCATGAAATCAGAATATCGAAACTGGAAAAAGGAAAACAGCAAATTGCTGGCCCGGAAGTTTGGGCTTCCGATGATTCTAGTTGTTTATTCCAGTGGCGTGTCCAGTAAATACCTTGAAATTGTTTCCGTCGTCTGTTTCCGCTCTGTGACCTCTGTGCTCTCAGTGAACTCTGTGTAAAGCATTTTTCCGCCGCCGCCCGACTAATCACTATGCCATCGTCGACTACTGGTCCCCGCCAACTGCGTCAAAGAATGGCGTGCAGGGAGCCAGCCGCGACTCGGTACCGTCATGGACAGCGTAGGAAGCCTGTTTGCTGGCTTCATAACCATTGCGCCACAGCGAAGCCGCACCGTGCACGCCATCCTTGTTGATGGCGTAGAAATAGATGTGAAACGTCCCGAGTTTTTTCTTGTCGTTTTTGTAGTTGTGCGCGATGCGGCTCATGGCTTCGAGGCAAGCGTCCGTGGGCGATTTACCCTGGCGCATCATTTCGATGATGGTGTGCCCGCCGGACATTTTTATGTTTTCTTCGCCCTTGCCGGTCGAGCCTGCGGCGCCCACTTCATTGTCCACGCAGCAGCCCGCCCCAATGATCGGCGAATCCCCGACACGGCCGGGAATTTTCCACGACAAGCCGGAAGTCGTCGTCGTGGCGGAAATGTCGCCGTTGGAATCAACGGCCATGCACGGAATCGTGCCGGTGGGCGGATGCGCGATGACGCGCTCGGCGTAGGCGATCTGTTTTTCGTCTCCGTCGAAGATTGCTGAAATATGTTCTTTCCACTCCGGCGAATCAATTCCCGGACGCCAATTGAATGAAGATTTTGCTTTCCACGCGAGCCATATCTTTCGCGAGTGCTCGGTGAGGAGATTCATCTCCTCGAATCCTTCCGCGACCGCAAAGCGCCGCGCGCCGTCGCCAACGATCATCACGTGATTGGTTTTCTCCATCACTGTTTTCGCGAGGCGCGAAACGTTTTTGATGCGGCGCACGCTCGCGACCGAACCGGCGCGGCGCGTCGGCCCATGCATGACGCTGGCATCGAGCTCCACCTCCCCTTCTTCGTTGGGCAGTCCGCCGTAGCCAACGGAGTCATCGTTGGGATCATCCTCGACGATAGTGACGGCCGCGACCGCGGCGTCCAGGGTGTCGCCGCCTTTCTTGAGGATGTCCATCCCTTTATCGAGGGCATGGAGCCCGTTGGCGCTGGAAATAATCAGTGGCCGCTTGCCCTGCGCCGCTGGCGCTAGGCTCGCAAGGGCCTTCGCGTCGCTTCCAATCGGTAGCGATCGTCCAAAAAGTTTGCCCGCGCTGGCGACTGCGCTCCCTGCCAGCGAAGTCAGAAAAAATTTACGGCGTGACCAAAGTTCCATTTGGAGACCCTCCTCGGTGTGCGGAGGGCAATATACATCAGTTGCGCCACTTTGGAGTGCGGCGGCTCGCCGCCGCTTTTCTTCCCACCTCACTTACAACCATAAGCTCTGTCGTCCATCTAGCCGGACGTCGCAGCCTTCGCAGGAAATTCCCCTTCCCAGCGCGCGATGATGACACAGGCGACACAATTGCCGAGAACTGTGACGGCCGTCCGTCCCATATCCATGAGTTGATCGATTGCGAAGAGAAGAAATAATGGTTCCATGGGCAGATGAAACGAAGTTGCCGCGCCGAATACAATCAACAGCGAGGCGCGCGCCACGCCTGCAGTTCCTTTACTGCTGATCAGAAGCGTCAGGATCATCAAAACTTGCTGACCGATGCTGAGGTGCAGTCCCGCCGCCTGGACCACAAAAAATAAGGCCAAAGATTGATAGAGACTCGCGCCGTCCATATTGAAGCTGTAGCCGGTGGGGAGAACGAAGGCGACGATTTCGCGCGGGACGCCGAAGGACTCCAATTGCTCGATGGCGCGAGGCAGAGTGGCCTCCGAGCTGGCGGTGGCGAAGCCGATGGTGACGGGCTCGGCGACGGCGTTGATGAAACGCTTGAGGGGGATGCGCGCCCACAGCACGATGGGCAGCAGAACGCAGAAGATAAAGAAGGCGAGAGCGACGTACATGGTCGCGAGGAGTTTCAGGAGCGGGAGGAGGACTCCCAGGCCGAGGTGGCCGACGGTGTAGGCCACGGCGCCAAAGACGCCGAGCGGCGCGGCGTACATGACCAGGTTGGTGAACTTGAACATGGTCTCCGAGAGGCTCTCGGCGAAGGCGAGGATGGGGCGGCGCTTGGGCTCTGGAACGAGCGCGAGCGCCATGGCGAAGAGAACGCTGAAGATGACGATTTGCAGCACCTGGCCTTCGGCGACGGATTTGGCGATGTTCTCCGGGAAGATGTCGGTGATGAGTTGAGCGGCGGTGTGGGGAGAAACGTTGAGCGATTGCGCTGCTGAGGACGGAGGGAGATGGACACCTTCTCCTGCGCGGCTGATATGGATGGCCGCATAGCCGATGAGCATGGCGAGCGTGGAGACGACTTCGAAGTAGATGAGCGACTTGATGCCGAGACGGCCGACTTTTTTCAGGTCGGAGTGGCCGGCGATGCCCACCACGAGAACGCCGAAGAGCAACGGCGCGATGATGACCTTGATGAGGCGCAGAAAGATGGTGCCGAGGAGCTGCAGGTTCACCGCGATGGAGGGCCAGTCGTGGCCAAACTCGGCGCCAGCGAGAAGGCCGACGAAGATCCAAGCCGTCAGCGAGCGGCGGGACGTGGCGAAGGCGGCGAAGAGAAGCATCGCCAGCCAGCGCAGGAACGTTGGGACAAGTGCGGGTAGCGCCAGCAACTGAGCGCCGGCGAGGAGCGATGCCGCAACGGCAATGGTGGCGGTCAGGATGGCCGCTGCCAGGAATTTGTTCTTCATCGGCGCTGGGCGAAGGATTCCATCGGTGCCGAAAGGTATGCTGCTTATGGCTGCCTGTCAACCCAGGGACGGGAGGATTCCGAAAAATACGCTGGGCTACTACCACTTTGCCGCGGATCATCAGATCTGGCTGATGACGTTGTACAGCAAAAATGAAGCGGCTGACCTCACGGCGGAGGAAAAGAAGGCACTGAAAACAGCGATCGAAGGCGAAGGAAAGGCGCGCGAGACTGCCAGGAGGAAACGGTGATGGCAAACAGGAAGATTTTCGACGAGTTGATGGAAGGTGTAGACGCGATGAAAAGGCATCGCGAGGGGAAGCTGACGCTGCGAGGCTACAAGGAGGAAGTGACACCGCTTCCGGCAGTGGATTCCAAGTTTATCCGCGAGACTCGGAAGAAGATGCGGTGTTCGCGAGCGGTGTTTGCAAGGAAGCTGCGGATCAACGAAAGAACCCTGGAAAAGTGGGAGCAGGGGCGAGCCAAGCCGAATCCTCAGGCGGCGGCGTTGGTTCTACTGGTACGGAACTATCCCGACACGCTGGAGCGACTGGAAAAGGTAGCGGCGGGGTGAAGCAGTGCCGATGAAACAAAGAACCCAGACGCGAAAACGGCGTCCTGGGCACCCGGCAAAAAAGTTGAGAGCAAAGGAGTTAGGGGATGGGGGACAGGGAATACGGGGTAGGCTAGGGAAGAAATTGGCGGACCGGCGAGGATGTTCAGCGACAAACACTTAGAAAGATACCATGAAACGCTATACAAGTTAGAACGTTTGAACGCTCAGTGGCCGGAGTTCAAGGGATGGGGATCCGGGGCCGGGCGGAAAGTAGAAGGCAGAAATGAAAAGCTGGAGTGGGAAAGCGGGAAACCTTGAGGAGAGAGGAGCCACTGGCAAAACCCGTTTGTGTGGCGCCCGCCCCACTTACCAGACCTTGGCAAGATTGTGCAGTCCCAGGAGATAGTCGTCTTTCTCGATTCTGCTTTCGACGCCAAACTCCGCCAGGATGGTCATCATCTGCCCCACGGGAAGCCCGGCAAGCTCCGCGGCCTTGCCTAGAGAAGCCTCTCCCTTTTTGTATCTCTCAACGGCAAGCAGGACTCTGCCGCGCGTGACCAGGTCGCGCACGGCTTTGGACAGGTCGCTGCGCTCTTCTTTCGAGATCTCAGCGAGAAACTCGTAGTTGTCGCGATCCATGCGGATACTCATCGTTTTGGTCATTCGGGCACCTCCAATTTCAGCCTGGCATCTTCGATGATCGAATTCTTGTAACGTCCGTATTTTGCGAGTGCCGCGAGTCCGGCAAATGCAGCGCTACGATCGAGCAAACCTTTTTCGCGGCTCGGAAGCAGGGTGCCCACAGCGGTGGTGAAGGGAATACCGAGCAGCTTGCAGGCATTGATGCCGTTCTTATCATCGATGCCGACGATGCGAGCTCTTTCCTTCTGGGCCAGCGCAATGGCTTCCGCTTCGCCCTGGCCCAAGCTAAAGTCCGTTTGCAACCTTGCGACCAGCTTCCTGTTCTTCACGAGGATAACTTTGATTTTCGACTCATCCAGGGCTTTTTGGATCGTGAGCGCATCCAGGCTCTTCTTCGCGGCACAACACTCCCTAGCGACTTCCCCTGGAATAGCAACCTCCAGCTTGACGCCAGCCAAGAATGGGGCGAGAAGTTCGGCCCTGGTAATGAGGATTAGCGTGGATGCGTCAATAACAAACATTATTACAATATATTACGAACGTAATACTACCATATGTCGGCTGCGGATGGCAAGCCCCGCGCAAGAATGCGCGACCCGCCCAGGCCCGAGGAAAGAGGAAGAGAGATTTCTCTCTGCCCAAGCCGACCCTTTCGCAGGAGTGCCGCGAATAGAAGGGCACGGTATATCGTGCCCATGGCCATTCCAAACACCCGCTCAGAACGACCCGGTAAATCCATTTTCGAATTTGAGGAGCGCGCGGGCAGCTCGCCCATGGCCCTCAAAGTGTGGTTTTATCCGGGAGACAGCACGGGACAGGAGTTCCTCTATTCCCGATCGTCGTATTCCAGGCGGTAGGGACGGTTGACGCCAGGGATGAATCGGGAAATCCCTGATGCACGCGGATGGGGGCGGGGTTTTCATCGGTACGCGTGGAAGCCCCGGCCCCACGAAAAGCACGGGTCTAAAGACCCGCCCCTACAAAGAACATGCGACGGCGCGTTCCGGTGCGCTTGGCAAATCGCTTGGGGTTTGCCAATCGAGGTCGTGTAAAATCATATACCGGGGGACGGGCCCAATGAGGGATGAGAACACCAAGCAGGCGGCGCAGGAATACCTGGCAGCGAAGCTGACGGAAGAAGAGCAGATCTATGAAGAGACGCACAATATGGCATTGGCGGTGGCGCGCTCTCCCCTGGTTTGGAAGAATGTTAAGGATTCTATTTTTGAGAAGTGCAGCGAGTGGAATGCGGTGACGCAGGAAGAAACGCTTACGTGCAAGGAAACGGCGATTGGAGATATCAGGATTTGGTGCGCGGCCCGGTCGAAACAGATGACGGTGCATTACGATTCCAAAAAACTTTTGATCACGGTGAAGAACTCGGGGCGGCTGGAACATGAAAAAGACGTGATCCTGCACATCGAAGGATACCGGACAGGCACCGACCGGGCCGACCGGGATGTTCACCTGGTGAGGAACGAGCAGGCGGTGAACATCGATATGTTGATTGTGGGCGAGCTTCGCGTGTTGACGGGAATGAAACGGCAACGGAACGCTTAGGGATTGAGAACGAGAATACTTTCCGCACACCGCGCTCTTTAGAAAATCAGAGTCTTTGTGGTTTGAGCAGGTAGTGGCCGGCCCTTACGGCCTGCGCTTGGGGTGTCCCAGCGAAGGCCGATGCGGCGGGTGTCGAGAGAGAGAACAAACTGAGCAAGAAGCACCAGAGAGATTTCTCTCTCCGTAAGCCGACCGTTTCGCAGGAGCGAAACGGGAAGAGAAACGTCGGCTTGCTGCGTTCGAAATGACCGGGGGTGAAAGCTATTCGGAGGCGCCGAGGGGGAGGAAGTATTGGGTGCCTTTAACGGGTTCCTGGAGGCGCTTGAGGAGGAGCTGGAGGTCTTCGCTGCGCTCGACGAAGTCGATGTCGGAAGTATTGATGACCAGGAGATCGGAGGCGGCGTAGCGGAAGAAGAAATGTTCGTAGGCGCGGGCGACTTCCTCGACGTATTCGGGGGAGATGCGGGACTCCTCGCGGGAAGCTTTCTTGGCGATGCGGGCGCGGAGGACTTCGGGATTGGCCTGGAGATAGATGACCAGGTCGGGAGCGGGAATGTCCGCGGTGAGGGCTTCGTAATAGCGTTCATAGAGCTTGAGCTCTTCGTCGTCGAGATTGAGATTGGCAAAGATGCGGTCCTTTTCCATGAGGAAATCGGAGAGCACGGGGCCGAGAGCTTCGACGGCGAGAGCTTCGCGGAGGCGCTTGCGGCGCTCGATGAGGAAGTACATCTGGGCGCGAAGGGCGGAGCCGGGCTTGGCGTTGTAGAAATCGGCGAGGAAGGGATTGTCCTCGCAATCGTAGATGCGGCGGGCATGCAGGCGCTCGGCGAGGACGCGGGCGAGAGTGGTTTTGCCGACGCGCAGCGGGCCTTCAATAACGATGAAGCGGGGAGGCTGTGGACCACGCTGGGGATGGCGAGCGCGCTTGGCGGCGGAAGAGTCGTTGCCGGGCATGGTTTCGTGTGACTCGCGGGAGGGCCGAGGTCAACAGGCGGATTATAGCAGAGTGGTGGAAAGAGTCATCTGCGTTCGGGGCACTCTGGATGGGCGGTAGCGCAGGGCCAGGAATGTAAAAACATTTTCACATTTAGGGCCTAGTACCGCCGTTTGAAAAGCGGCAAACGGAGGGGCTAGAGAGGCGTACTAATCGGAATGAGACCGATAGGCCAGTGCTGCCTGACCATTTGAACAGTAAATTGACCTCATTGCGAGTGGGGACGGACTTGCAAGACCCACGGGCAACACTGAGGTGGCAAATGGTCCTTACAGCGCTGCTGTTGATCTGTTCCATCCCGCAGATGGACGACACGGCGAAAGTGGTTAACGAGTCTCCCGGGGTGGTTTCCGATAGCGCGGCAAAAGATTCTACTCTAGTCGCGTCCCTGCCTTCCGCGCCCGCACCCAAGGTGAATGCCGATCCGGAGCCCATGACGCCGAACCCGGCGGCGCCGCCTTTTCGTCCGGTGAAGCCGGTGTTTACCCGTCCAAGCGAAACGCCCCAGCAAAGGAAGATTTGGTATGGATTGGCGCTGGCGGGACACAGCGGCGCGGCCTTCGACGCCTGGACAACGTACCGTGCGGTTTCCGGCGGCTACGGGCGGGAGGCGAATCCGTTCATGCGACCCTTTGCAAATTCGCGTGCGATTTATGCGGCGACGCAGGTGAGCCCGGCGTTCATGGACTTCCTGGGCAAGCGGATGATGGTGAGCCAGCATGGCTGGGTACGGAAGATTTGGTGGCTGCCACAGGCGGCGGGCGCGAGTATGTCGTTTGCGTCCGGTGCGCATAATGTCGGCGTCGTGCACTAAGAGTTCCCTCAATCGCCCAAACGGAAAGCGCCCCGACCCAGTCGGGGCGCTTCTGTTTTTTGGCAGGCGAAGCTTCGCGCCGCGACGCGCGTGCGATGCCAGGCTACTTGCTGACCACGACGATGACGAAAGAGCCGGGCTTCATCTTGCCGCGGCGTTCACCCGGAGCAGGCGGATCGAAGTCGGCGGCCGGGAGAAAGATGTTGTGGGTCTTGAGGTCGAGACCCATGGTGCGGGCGGACTTCTTCGTGGGGACATTCTCGACAACGGTATATTTGTCAGGGGAATCCTCGTGGATGACCGTAAGGTTGCCATCGCCGCAGGAGGCGAACACGTAACCCGTTGCGGGATCGAAGGCGCTGGCGTCCGGGCCCTCGCAAATGGCGGGCGTGGCGACAACCTTGCCGGTATCCGCGTTCACGACGGCCATAACTTTTTCATCGCAAACAGAGAACAGGCGGCGGGTCTTCAGATCCATGGCCAGTCCAGAAGGCGACTTGCAGGGTGCAAGCGGCCAGTGGTGGAGTTCCTTGAGATTCTGCGAGTCGAGATGGTGGAGCGCGGAGGTATCCTCGTTGTTCACATAGACGGTGCCCTTGCCGTCAGCGACGGCAAATTCGGGCTTGCCCCCCAGATCAATGGTGCCTACCACGGTGCCATCCGCGGCGTTGATCGCGGTGGCGTTCTTGCCGCGGCCGTTGAAGGTGAAGACGCGCTTGGCGACGGCATCGTAAATGATGGCGTCGGGATTCGCATCTGTCTTGACGGTGCCGATGGATTTCAATGTTTTGAGATCGAAGATGGTTACATCATTCGAACGGCCGTTGCTGGTGAAGCCGCGGCCGAGGTCGGAAGCGACGGCGATGCCATGGACGCCTTGAGTGTCGGGGATGTCGCCCACGACGGCGTAGGTGTCTGCATCGAGAACCATCGTATGCGTACCGCGCGAGACGTAAACACGACGGGCTTCGCTGTCCACGTAGACGTAGTCCCAACCGCCCTCGCCGCCGACCGGGACGGTTTTGATGACGTGATAGCCGCTCGCGCCGGGCGACGGCGTGGCCGCGCGGGAGAATGCTACAGCAGAAAAGATTATTGCCACAGTGAGTGAACCGAGGATGGTGAAGAGGGTGAAACGCTTATGCATGATGTTTTCTCCCATTGGCTTTCTATCCCTTGCTTGAGCCTGGCGTAAACACTTATATAGCGATGAAGATAAACGCAACATAAATGCGAGGGGTTGGGCCACTACTTCGATTTGTGCTGCTCGAACCAGCCCGCAATATAGAGCATTTTGGCGATATGGTGGCTGGGGCGGCGGGCGATGCCGTGGGGCTCTTCGGGGACGCGGACGAGGACAGTATCCACGTTGAGGAGTTTGAGCGCTTCGTAGAACTGCTCGGCTTCGGAAATGGGAGTGCGATAGTCGGCTTCACCGGTCATGACCAATGTGGGCGTCTTGACCTTGGCGACGAGATTGGTGAGGGAGCGCTGCATATAATTATCGGTGTTCTCCCAGGGAAGACCCGGGAACCAGTATTTGGTGATGAATGGAATGTCGGAAGTGAGCGCGAAGCTGTACCAATTGATGACGGGATAGAGAGCAGCTGCGGCGCGGAAACGATCGGTGTGCTCGATGGTCCAGCAGGTGAGAACGCCGCCGCCACTGCCGCCGGTGACGAAGAGATTGTTGGTGTCGATGTAGCCCTTGGCGATGACGGCGTCGACGCCGCTGTTGAGGTCGGAATAATCGTCGCCCGGATAGGCGTGATGGATGAGATTTGCAAATTCTTCGCCGTAGCTCGTGCTCCCTCGAGGATTCGTGTAAAGAACCACATAGCCGCGAGAGGCCAGGACCTGCTTTTCGAAATCGAAACGGTCGCCATAGTCGGCGAACGGACCGCCGTGAATCTCAAGAACAAGAGGATACTTCTTTGTTGGATCGAAATCCGGAGGGTGGACGATCCAACCCTGGATCTTACGATTGTCTTTCGATGATTCGAACGAGATCTCTTCGACGTGACCGGGCTTTTTCTGCGTGAGGAGTTCTTCGTTGAGAGAGGTCAGGACTTTCATAGCGCCGTTGTTGAGGATAGCGACATCGCCGGGATTGTCTGGACGCCCGTAAGTTAGGGCGATCATGCCCGTACGAGACAGGGAGAAGGTGCCGCTGCCGCCGGCGCCGGTTGTGGCCGCGAGGTGATCGGCAATTTTCTTGCAGGTTCCGTCCACGAGACAGAAGCCAACTTTGGAATCGCCTTGATCGTCGTAGCGGAAGTAGATGCCGGTGCTGTCGGGAGCCCATTGCGGGTCCTGGACGTCACGATCGAGCTTTTCGTAGAGGGAGTGCGCGCCGGTGCCATCGCGGTTCATGAGATAGAGTTTTGTGGTCTGGTGACCCTGATAGCGATCGTCGAAACCGGTGTAAGCGATGAATTTTCCGTTGGGAGAAACGGCGGGCGCATTATCCGGCCCTTTACGAGTGGTGAGAGGGCGCAAGGAACCGTCGGTGACATTGAATTCGTAGACTTCATCATCGAAGTATTCGTGATCGGATTCGGGATGGCGGTTGACGGAAACGAGCAAGTACTTACCATCGGGGGTCCAAGAGGCGCGCGAGGGACCGAATTCATTGCCGCCGTTGGGAAAGTCGCCGTTCGTGACTTGCCGCGGCGCGCCACCTTCTGCGTTGACGACAAAAACCTGCATGTAACCGGGCTTCAAATAGCCTGTGCCGTTGAATCGGTAGACCAAACGATCGTAGACGGTGGGAGGATCGGCCCACTTCGCGCCGGAAGGCGCGGCAGGCAGATCGGCGATATGCGGACCTTTGCCCGGAACGAGAGACGAGAAGGAAAGCATTTTTCCATCGGGGGACCAGGCGATGGCGTCGGGGGCCTGCTCGAGATTGGTGATGCGCGCGGTCTGGCCGGTATCCATCCAGCGGACGTAAAGCTGCTGTTTGCCGTCAGCATCGGAGAGGTATGCCAGGCGCAGGCCGTCCGGCGACCAGCGCGGAGAAGCGTCGCTGCGGTTGCCGGTGGTTAGTGGGCGATGATCGGTTCCGTCCGTATTGATGATCCAAAGATTCGAGTAGCGCTTGTCGGTCATGGAATCAGCGAAGCGGCGCACGTAGGCGATTTTCTTTCCGTCGGGAGAGATCTGCGGGTCGGTGGGAAGCTGCAGCTGGAACTCGTCCATGGCAGTGAGTTTATGAGAAGCATCCTGCGCCCATAGGACGGGGCATGAAGCAATTGTCAAAGTTGCAGAAAGAAGAGCGGCAAAAGTGCGCACTTTAGGTGTCATGGGAAAGAGCCTCCTGGCGCGGGGGAGTTAACAACGCGAATGCCGCTATGTCAAGGTGAAGGGAACAGATAAATGGATGCGGCGCGAGCGTTTCGTTGACACTTTTGTGTGCCCTTCGTGCGTTTCCGGATCCCTGAACCAATTCAAAATAGTGCGCGTCCATCGAACATCCTCACGCGCCCAATCTATCGCATCGGAGGATCACATCGCTCATCGCCCTCTCGTCCTCCTCCATGAGCGCGGGCTCCATTTTCCCCTCACGGCCCTCCGCGAAATTCAATTTCCGAGTGCTTTGGATTTTCGTGCGCCGCAGTGGTGCGCTTGACGAATAAGATCACGTCAAAGCTGTGCGGAGTTACGGGGCCGAAATATGCGTCGGGTGCACTCTCGCTGTAAATCGCCCCGATACTTCTCATTGGTTGTGGGGTATTCAACCACTCTGCAACTGCCCCGCTCGCTGGCGCGCCCCGCAGATCAACGGCAAAGAGGGGAATTCCCGCGGTCGCCAGGGCCGCATCCAGCGAACCCGGAATTGCCGGACCTACCGTGAATTGGCGAAGCCCTTTGCCTCTCTGCAGCGCTTGAAAAGAACCCTGGTCAAAAGAAAATCCACATACCACCATTTTCTCCCCGTAAGTCTTCCGGAGGACCATGCCCATGGACTCCCCCTCTCCGAGCGGCGCCGTGGATACATGTCCGTTGTGCGCCCATAGCATGATTTTTGATTCCGGCCCCTCCTGGTCAAGAATCCATTCCACATTCGCAGCCATGGCCTGGTCGCGAGGCGAAAAGTTGCCCGACCGGTCCACAGAATGCATCTCCACAGCCTGCCGCACAATCTCCAGATTGTGCCGAGCCAATGTCCACTCTTCGAGCGAGGACGCCTCCACGTATACGTTCTTCCGGCGTTCAAGCAACCCCAAGAAGGATTCAATCATCCCCTCGGTCTTTTGCCAGAAGTATTTCGATTTGTTTGCAGATTCGCGTTCCCGGTTGGCATCGCTCAAAGGAGCAAGCAGCGTCGAGGCCAGTTTGGCTTCTCCGGGGTCAACCTTTTCCAGGTACCGTTCCGCATTCCGCACTGCCACGTGCGCCACCTGCATGTCGAACCCAAAAAACTTTACCTTGTTGGTGTGCTTCGGATCCTGGTTGTACTTGCGCATCCATCGGATCATGTCCAGCATTTCTTCCGTGTTCCAGGTCCAAAAATGCAAACCGTCGAGCGCCTCCACCGCATCACTGGTACCGTTCAACACATAATCGTTGATCGCCAGGGATTCCGGCCAGTTGGCCTCAATTCCGAATACAGTGAAGCCTTTTTTTTCGACGAGAAACTCCAGCATGCGGTGCTTCAGTTGGAAGAATTCCCGGGTGCCATGCGTCGCCTCTCCCATGGCAACTATGCGTGCATTCCCAATGGTTGACTCCATCTGCCGCAGGTCGTCCAGCCCGCTCTCGGGACTGGTACTGTCCAGAGGTATTGCAGCGCTCTTAAACCACGACGTGACTTCGCTCGGAACGGAAATCGAGGAGGGAGATTTAGTCGCCTGGCCCAGCAGAGTCGGGCCAACAAGCAGTTCGAGAACAAGACCCCCGAGCGCCAAATAGCGCCTTATGGCAACGTCGCTGGCCATTCTTCACTCCGCCATCCAGCGACAATTCTAGAACAGGTGAGCCCTCGGCAAGGATAGAGTTCTTCCCAGCTGCGGTTCGCCAAAATTTTAACCGAGCTTAGTCAATGGGCTTAGGCCGCGTTCCAGTCTCGGAGGTCTTACCGTGGCGCGCCATCTCGATGGGCAATCGGGTTGGGTGCAGATAGAGAGGGAAGAATGGCACGGAGTTTCTTGCAAGCGAGACCAGATAGGGCGCCTAGATTTTTGACCGTTTCGCTCCTTATCCGCGCATGTCGCGGATTTCCCTACTAGCCCGCCTGGGCGCGCCGAAGCACCCCGCGTTCGAGTTCGCCTTCCGCTTGGAGCCAGTCGTCCAGCTCACGGCCTGGTTGTTCGCCGCGTTCGAGATAGATTTCGTATGCCCGACGTCTGATCTCCTCGCCACGCGCCGAGTTCCCTACTGAAACCTCTCCTGTCTCTGCCTGGGTGGAGCTTGCTTGGGAGTCTGTACTTACGTTTCTCCTTGGTTTCGATGACATACTCATGTCCTTCTCCCTTGCCATTGGATTGCTGTTGATCGTCGAAGCGTGTTCGTGCATTCGCTCTCTGCCACGAGTCCCGGGGAAATTCGGCACCCTGGAACCGCAGAGGCTGCACCATTCCTTGCTGTGGGTTTTTCCCTTTCAGGATGCTCTCTTCATGGAGCCCCGCTATCTTTCCCGTGAGCCCTTGCCCTGCGGGCAAAACACGAATCCCACCGGCAAATCGAGGTTGATGAACCAGTTTTGGGATCATTGACCTGCGGAGCACGTTCTTGGCGTGGAACAGCCGTCCCTTGGCTGCCGTCAAAGAGATGCCTATCGCTTCTGCAGTTTCCTGCATCGAGCGCTCTTGCAGCTGTTGAATCTGAACTACGACCCGGAGGGCCGGTCGCAGTCTCTGGATGGCTTTCCTTAGCATGCTTTCTTCTTCGCTCTGGGCGTAACGCCTTTCCGGATTCAGCCCATGATCAGCTATTTCATAGCGCAGGCCATCCGTGCCAAAATCATCGTTAGAGTCCGTGGCAATCTCACGCGAGGCTCGTTTCTTTCGAAGAATCATTAGCGCCGAGTTGATTGCGATGCGCGTGAGCCAAGTTCCGAGCTTGGACCTGCCGTCAAAGTCCCTCATGTGAACAAACGCTCTCAGCAGTGTGTCTTGAACGGCGTCCTCTGCGTCCTCGGTGCTTCTGGTTATCCGACGTGTGACACAAAAGAGTTGCTGTCTGTATCGTTCGGAAAGTGTGTCGAAGGCCGTTGAATGCCCTCTCTGGGCGGCTTCCACGAGGCTCTCGTCGCTCACTCCGTGAGCGTTGCCCATTGACGTGGCACTAGTTTCTGCTGATCGTTCTGAGCTCATCACTTATGCGACTCCATCCTTCGTAACCAGCACCATGCGGAACCGTGCCTTGCCTTGCATCATGTGAGCGTAAGCATCAGCGGCCTGTTCGAGAGGAAACGTCTCGATCATCGGGCGGATATTCTCCAGCACGCTGAAGGCAAGAGCATCTTCGTTTTCAATGGGCGTGCCGGTCAGGCTCCCGTAGATCGAGCGCCCACCAAAGACAAGCGGGAACGCATTCAGTTGGATTGGGTCTCCCGGCACACCGACCACGATAACTTTCCCGCGGGCTGCAAGACCGGACACCAGTGGGCCCATCGCATCACCACTGGTGGCTGTTGCGAGAATCGCTCTGGCCCCGCCCATACGCTGGAGCGCCGCTGCGGCATCGTCAACGGCGGCATCGATGTAGACGTGCGCGCCCAAATCTTTCGCAAGCTTTTCCTTTTCGCGTCCACGCCCGATAGCGACAGTACGGAATCCCATGTGCCCCGCAAACTGGACACCAAGATGCCCAAGGCCACCAATGCCCTGCACGGCAACCAGATCTCCACCGCGCAAACCGGCGTTGCGAAGAGCGTTGTAGGTGGTGATGCCCGCGCAGAGGAGCGGGGCGGCTTCCGCGGAACTGAGCTCGTCAGGAATGGAAGCGATGCCGCGCGCTTCAGCGATCATCACTTCTGCGTATCCTCCGTCCACGGTTACGCCCGATACCACCGGGTTCTGACAATTCACCATGTCACCGCGTCTGCACGGTTCGCACACGCCGTCTTCGCCGGCGATCAAGCCGACACCAACGCGCTGACCGATTTTCCATCTCGACACTCCGCTGCCCAATGCTTCAATGCGGCCAACGACTTCATGCCCAGGAACGCGCGGCAGCTTCAGACCCGGATAGATGCCGGTGACCGTGGCGGCGTCGGTGTGGCAGATTCCGCATGCTTCGACGCGAATTCGAACCTGACCTGCTCCAGGCTCAGGGATGGACCGCTCCACCACGCGAAGATTGCCCGGGGCGGAGACTTCCACCGCTTTGTATGTGCCTTTCATCGATGGGTCTTCTCCTTTGTCTTCCACTCGATGCCACCATCAATCTTTTTCTCTCTCCATCCATTCGCGAATATAGGGAGCGCAGTTCTCAAGCTTCGCGCCGTCCGCTTCACAACGCGCGAGAAAGACCATTACATCTCGACCGACTAGACTCACATCTTTCAGATCTAAAACGATGTCGCAGTAGTTCGTTTGGAGTTCAAAAAGCCTCCTTAACTCGGCCATCGCCGGTGTATCGATGCGGCCGCTTAGGGTGAAGACGGTGAATCTCCCACGCGGCGCAGTCTCAATCCTAAAAGCCATCGGATCAGGCCATTTGACCAACATCGCAGTCGCGGCTCTGTTGCGCCGCGTTCGTTCCATGCGGGCACCCGTCCCGAGCAGTGCAACCGAGCGTCCAATTGCATGTCACTGAAAACAAAGCTCGAAAAAGAGATTGGAGTGACAGGATCTTAGGAAGTGCCAGAATCCTGGGAGTTGAATGAGGGACTTACCGGGTGGGGCGTTTCCTTATGTTGAGCTGTTTGATTTTCAAATCCAGCGTTGACCGCGGAATTCCGAGTTTGGCAGCCGCGCCATTTGGCCCGGCAACTTTTCCGTTGCTTTCCGCAAGAGCCGCTTCGATCAATTCCCTCTCATAGCCCTGGAGGGTTTTCGTGAGAGGAGCTGAAGCCTTCTGACGAGCTACAATCTTACTAGAAAGCCAGGCCGCATCGATCGAGAAGGTATCCCCGGTACAGAGGATTACGGACCTCTCGACGATATTTTGCAGCTCACGAATGTTGCCTGGCCAATGATAAGACTGGCATAATTTCAGCGTATTTTTGTCGATCTTGCTGATTTGCTTTCCGGATTTCTCCGCATAGCGCTCCACGAAGTACTCGACCAGCATCGGAATGTCTTCTTGACGCTGCCGGAGAGGCGGCACGTCAATCGGGAAAACATTCAGCCGGTAGAAGAGGTCGGCCCGGAAGGCTCCCGCAGCGATCGCTGCCGATAAATCGCGGTTGGTGGCAGCGATAATTCGAACATCACTGGAAATGACGCGGCTACCGCCCACTCGTTCAAATTGGCGGTCCTGAAGCACGCGAAGCAAAGCAATCTGAGTTTCTGCTGGAAGCTCGCCGATTTCATCTAGAAAGATGGTGCCGGAATGCGCCATTTCAAAGCGGCCTTGGTGCCGCTGCAAAGCACCGGTGAAAGCCCCCTTCTCGTGGCCGAACAATTCTGAGGCGATGAGCGAAGAAGGAATGGCGGCGCAATTCACGCTAATAAAAGCCTGGTCAGCACGCTGCGAACCCTTATGTATGGCGCGCGCAATCAGTTCCTTCCCCGTGCCGGTTTCGCCTGTAATCAGCACCGTTGAGTCGGTGGGAGCAACTTTCACGATGCTGGAAAGGACAGTTTTCAAGGCGGGCGAGGAGCCCACAATCTCCTCAAACATGAAGACCTGATCGATTTGCTCCCTGAGGACGGCGTTCTCGTCATGAAGGCGCTCTTTCAGCCGCTTGATCTCTTCGAAAGCCTTCTCTAATTCATCCTCTGCGCGCTTGCGCTTGTCGATATCCGTCGCCAAGTAATACCAACGGATAACGCGACCCTCGGCATCATGCTCCGGACGGCTTCGGTTGTGGAACCAACGCCACACGCCATCGGGTCCACGGCTACGCTGCTCGAAATCAAGCGGTTGCCCAGTCTCGATCGAGCGTCTATAGGCGTCGATCATGCGAGGAAGGTCATCCGGATGAATGTTGTCGCTGGTGGACCAATTCTTCAACTCCTCAATCGTCATCCCGAAATATTCCAGGATTTGACGGTTGACCAGTTCGATCTCGCCAGCCGCATTCGAGGTAGATACAAACCCGGGGATACTGTCGAGAATCAGGCGTAGACTCTGCTCCTTCAACCGGAGGGCATCCTCAGCGCGCTTCCGGTCGTCAATGTCCGTCAACAACATATACCAACCGCTGATACGGCCCTCCGTGTCTCGCGTGGGCAGAGCCCGAGATTGGAACCAGCGGTACACGCCATCCGCACGCCGCTGTCGGAGTTCAAGGTCATAGGGCTGCCCGGTTTCGATCGAGTGCTTCCACGAGTCGACCGCTCGAGGGAGATCATTGGGATGGACAACATTGCTGGTGGCCCAATTCTTCATTTCCTCAGGCGTCTTGCCAAAATATTCCAAGACTTGACGATTGACAAGCTGGAGCTCGCCCGCAGCACTCAAAGTACACACAAACCCAGGAATCGTGTCGATGATGGTTCGCAGTTTGTTTTCTGAGTTCTTAATTTCGACAACCGCATTCTTCAAGGCTAGGTGTGATCGTTCAAGCTCGAT
>DATNLB010000543.1:0-3914 GCA_035603095.1 Candidatus Acidiferrales bacterium | reverse complement strand
TTCAATCGAGTGTTCAAGCACGACCGCGGTCCCGTCATCCAACGGGTGAGCGAATGCCGCGTGCGGTTGAATCCAAGGAATGGTGAAGGGAAGAGAACCATAGAAAGGGCTTGCAGCGCCCAGGGGGTATGTCGAAGAGCCCAGGTCGTGAAGAAAACCAGGCTGTGTGACCTCGGCGGTTGAACAGCCACCGCCAATCTGCCCGTTACGTTCTAGTACGGTCGTCCTTACGCCCGATGCCGCAAGGACAATTGCGGCTGAGAGGCCGTTCGGTCCTGAGCCGATTATTGTTGCCGTAGACATACCCCCCGGCTCTCTATAATCCAACCGAAAACCGAGTGTAGATTGGAGGCGCTGCTGATCCGAGAAGTGCAGTGATCTCTTTGTCAAACTTCAAATTCGCCATGTTCGTTACTCCTCTTCTCCTGTTCAGCAGTATTAATTTAGGGGTGCGTGCTGCGGGTACTCCTCACCTCCGTGGGCCAGAGCGGCGATGGCAGAAAGTGAACTGCAAACGAAAAAAACCAGCTAACGTGCTTTCATGGTGTTTCTTCTCTTAGTGGTGTGTTTCCCTCACAGGATTCTGGGGCGGTTCCCCGCCCTTTAGAAATGCGCTGGAACCGCCTCACTCTTCGGGTCCCACCCCTTCATTTCATTGAGTTCCTCGGGCGTGATCTGAGGCAAGTGCCGGATGAACAAAACCAGGCGCCAGGTTTGCGGGTCAGTGTGCGTTCCGTGGAAGGCTGGCATGCCGCTCAAACGAACTCCATTTTCAATGGTGTAGTAGAGCTCACCATCGCTCTTGTTCTGCGTCCCGGCTGCGCGCAAGTCGGGCGGTTTCGGATAGAGGCCCTTGCCGTATATTGTCTGGCCCCCTCCGTCGTCCGAATGGCACGTGGAGCAATGAAAGGCGAAATGCTCCATGCCTCCCCGAATGTTCTCCGTTGAAGGCACGATGGGATTGCGAAGTTGGCGATACGCGGATGGCACGGCCAATTTGCGTGCCGTTGTTGCCGCGAACACCTCAATCGCTGATGGTGTCGCAAGTGCGCTGAAGCCTCGTCGCACAAGAATCAGCCCGTATCCCGCGGCTGCAACCGCAAGAGCAACCAGAATCAGCAAAACTACTTTCCAGGGTTTCATTTCTACTTCTCCTGTCCCGTGGCATCGTCGTCTGCCTGCCCGAAGGAGGGGAGATACCGGCCGAAGTTCAATTCGAAGTCGCTTGGAACGCCGTAACCGATATTGCGGATCTTGGCGCGGCGCGCCTGCGCACCTGGCAAGGCCAGCAGTGGGAAGAACAAGTCGCTGCTCGACTGAAGCTCGGCAGCTGTCGGCGTCCCGAACCGATTGATCTGGGCCTTCGCTGCGGCTAGTGTTTCACGGTCGAACGAGGCCAAACGCCGCGCGAGCGCATCGACAAACGAGTCAAGGTCGCCGTCGTCCAGAGTGCGGTTCACCCAGCCATAGCGCTCGGCGATATCAGCATCGAAATCGTCGCCGCTCAGGACGATCTCAAGTGCGCGCGAGCGGCCGACCAAGCGCGGCAGCCATTCCAGCGCTCCACCGCCCGGGACCAGTCCGACGCCAACCTCAGGGTTGCCGAATAGGGCGCTTTGTCGGCTGGCGAAGCGCATGTCGCAGGCCAGCACGAATTCGTTACCGATGCCGCGCGCGCGGCCGCGAATCTTGGCGATGCTCACGACTGGCGCGGACGAGAGGCGCAGCACAAAGTCGCGCCAAAGTCCCAGCGTCTCTGGCCGTTCAGCTGCCTTCGCTACGTCGAGATGCGCGACGAAAAAATCGGGATTCGCCGACTGGAACACTACGACCTTCACGGACGGGTCGGCCTTGAGCTCAGTCATTAGCGCTCCCAATTCGACGATCGTTGTGGGAAGGAACATGTTGATCGGCGGATTGCTGAAGGTGATCGTCCACCGGCCTGGATGGGTGCGGTCGGTGTTGAACTGCGAAGGGTCGCTACTTTGTTGCGTAGCTGCTTGGCTCATGATATCGCTCCTCTTTTGGATTGAATTAAGGTTGGTCTTTTGCGAGGGGTTGGCGTGGGACTTTCCGTGTTCGACGGAAGCGCGAAATTTCGGGAAGGCGGCGCTTGTGTGCGCCGCCCAGCCCGACATTCGAACTAGCGCAGCGATCGGAAACCTGCGCGAAGCTCTTCGGAGAAGAGTTTCGGTTGCTCCCAGGCAGCAAAGTGACCACCCTTGGGGAGCTTGTTGAAGTGAATGAGTTTGGGGAACGCCCGTTCCGCCCAGCTCCGCGGAGCTGGATAGAGTTCGTCGGGAAAAACGCTCACGGCGGTTGGGACAGCGACTCCTCTGACGCCGAAGAACGAATAACCTTTGTTTTCCCAATAGAGACGAGCCCCCGAGATCGCCGTATTCGTCAACCAGGTGAGCGTGATGTTGTCGAGGATATCGTCCCGTGTGAGGCCTTCGCTGCCTCCGGCAAAGACGCGCTTGATCATCTCGTAGCTGCGCGCGTCGTGATCGAGGAAATAAGCCGCAAGGCCGACAGGGGAATCAGCGATTCCGTAAAGCGTCTGAGGGCGCAGCCCCATCTGGAACCCGTAGGCGATTCCCTTTTGATAGACGAACTGCACACTCTCGTAAGCGGCCTTTTCGTCGGCGGAGAGGCCCGATGGCGCCGGCGCACCTGAAAAAGCAGCCTTGTCGATCTCGGCCGGGAAGATGCCGGGCATGTTGGTGTGAATGCCGAGCAACTCCGGCGGCGCTTGCACACCCATCAGCTCGGTGATGACTGCACCCCAATCGCCGCCTTGCGCTACGAATTTGTTGTAGCCGAGGCGCTGCATCAGCACGGTCCAGGCACGCGCAATGTGGGCGGGGTCCCACCCGGTCGTTGTCGGCTTGCCGGAAAAACCGTAGCCGGGCATCGACGGAATCACCACATCGAACGCATCGGATGCATTTCCGCCGTGTTCAGTGGGATTGGTAAGCGGGTCAATGATCTTCATCTGTTCGGTGATCGAGCCGGGCCATCCATGCGTGACGATGACCGGCAACGCATTCTCATGCTTCGAACGAACATGAATAAAATGAATGTCCAGCCCATCAATTTCGGTGATGAACTGCGGCAGCGCGTTTAGTTTCGCCTCGCACTTGCGCCAATCGTAATCCGTCCCCCAATAGCGCGCGAGCGCCTGCGTGGTCGCGAGCTGCACGCCTTGCGATGTATCTGTAACCGTCTCTCGTTCAGGCCAAATTGTCGCGTTGATGCGCCTGCGCAATTCGGCAAGTTCGGCTTCCGGAAAATTCACTTTCTGAAACGTACGAATGGCGTCTGCCTGCTCGCTGCTTCGTTGTGTACCGGTGGTTTGGGTCATTGGGTCCTCCTTTTGAATAGTTTGGATTTTTCCGTCTGTGGACCTGGCGATTATTGCTTTGCGTCCCCGAGAGGACGAATTCCGTCGGTAGGCTGCTAACCCTATCACAAAATAAGAGTCCTGAGCATTAAGTACCGGCAAGTCGGCTTGCCGCCAGTAAACACAGGCGATTGAAAGATTCAAGACAAGCTGGTTTGAGGAGCCTATAGCCCGTCAGCGGCGCAAGAAAAAGGCCGGAATCCTCGTTCCGGCCTTATCGATCTGAGCGACCTGAGACACAGGTGAAGTAGTTTGGTGGACGAGACCGGGATCGAACCGGCGACCTCCTCATTGCGAACGATGGGGAAAATAAGCTAAGGCAAGGCGCCACAATCACTTAGCTATTTTCACGAGGCCCTTAATTGGCAAGTCTGGCAAGCTAGTTTTCTCTTACTCTTTTCAGTGCAGTTCGACGGTGAGAATCCGGATAAAATCACGCGCGGTGCCTGTGCCTGTAACGACGACAAAGTCATTTTCGAGAACCCTCTGATCTACTCCGCAGCCGTGTTTC
>DATNLB010000695.1:0-3757 GCA_035603095.1 Candidatus Acidiferrales bacterium | reverse complement strand
ATGTTTCCGGAAAGCCGTCTCTCGCTCCAATTTGCCAGTGGAAATCCTAACCGCGTGATTCCGGAAGGCCGCCACTCCGCGCCGGTTCCTGAAAACGTGCTGCGCACGCCCGTGGCTCCCAGCGATAGCGTGAAATCCCGCAGGAGGTAGACAATTGTCGTGCCATTCAGCGTCAGAATCCGGGATGTCTGATACCAGTACCAATGCTGCCCGTAATCAAATTCCACCCCGCGCAGAAAATTCGTTTCGCCGGTTTTCCATCCATGGTTGAGGTCAAAAAAGGCCTCACTCTTCGGGATCACTGCATTGTCATGCCCTGCTGCGCCGCCGGCGGTCAGAGCTCCCCATCGGGACAGGCGTCCCGTAACGGCGCCTGAAAATTTCCCTGCGCGGATTCCCGCTCGCTCGTAGAAACTTCCCGCGAAGCTGGTGGACCAGTGCGGCGTCCACTTTGAGGTCAGGCTGACCCATCCGTCGTGATTGGCGCTCGTGAAATTAAAGAGGTCGTTGTCCTGGCCGAAGCGCATTTCGTGTCTTGGTTCGCCGCGGACGGAAATCAGCCCGGCACGTGCTTCCAAGCTAGTGGGGTCGAGATTCAGCGCTTTCTGAAATTCCATTCGAGCTTCGTTTCGTTCGCCCATGGCGCGCAGCGCTCGCGCTCGGGCCGCGCGCAGGTCTGCGCGTTTGGGATCAAACTCGACGGCGCGGTCCAGTGCCCGCAAGCTATCTTCTACTTTTCCTTCGCGCAAATACGCGTTCGCCAGCCCCATCCAGTTATCCGGATCGTTCCGAGAGACTTTCAAGATTTCCAGATATTCTTTTTCTGCTTCCGCCGCGTGCCCGGACCAGTTCAGAACACGCGCGTGCCACGCACGCACGTCCGTGTCTTGCGGAGCACGGGCCAGTTCGCGTTCGACGATTCTCATTGCCGAATCCCAGTCTTTCGACTCTGCAAATTTGCGAACTTGCGTTTGCCATTCAGGTGGCTGTTCTTGTCCAAAAGCCGGGAAAACTGCGAGCATCACCACGAAAATCATTCCAAAAGAAGAGAGCCATCGAGAACTCAAAGCTCTGCGAGTCCCAAAGCCTTCTCGATGACGACCGCCGGATTGTGCGCACACGAACACGGTAGAGTTCAGTGCAATACCTACACCATTGGCGACAGAAAACTCACCCGAATTTCCATGTTAAGACCTTTACAATCTGCAGGTTACGAATGGTCCAGATCAGGAAAGGCCAAAGGCATTGCGCATTGTTCCGAATCCACAGAGTTGTCTCACTCTGAGACGGTCCGTGTCTCAAGAAGCCCTTTGCCTTGCAGGATGCTGTATCCTCTTAGGTCGTCGGCAGTGGGGATTTTCGGGACGGGTCTCAGCATGAATCCGCTGTTCATCACCGGGTCTGGGGCGCTGGCGGCTGCGGGGGCCCTCGCCTATAGTGCTGTCCATCCGCGCTCGCTACTTTTTGGGCGTGCGATCTGCCGGACCAATTCGCCGCGCAAGCTGGCGATTACCTTTGATGACGGGCCGAATCCCGCGATTACGCCAAAGCTGCTCGATCTTCTCGACCGCTACGACGCAAAGGCGACATTTTTCTTGATTGGGCGATACGTGCGCGAATGTCCGGAACTGGCGAAAGAAATCATCGCTCGCGGACACGCCGCCGGGAATCACACGGAAACGCACCCAAATCTTTTGTGGCTGGCGCCCACACAAGTCCGGGTTGAACTGCGCCTCTGCCACAACGCGATATCCAATGCACTGGGCTCCCCGCCCAAGTGGTTTCGCCCGCCCTTTGGGATGCGCAATCCCTGGGTCATTCCGGCGGCCCGCGATCTCGGCTACCGCACGGTCATGTGGACGCTGATTCCGGGAGATTGGAAGGAGAAACCGGCGGACTGGCTGATTCACCGCATGCAGCCCATCGCCGACCGTGCGCAGCGAAGCCTCGGAAATGGCTCCAAACCCGCCGCTGCCGGTACCGGCGACGTCCTCTGTCTCCACGACGGCACGCACCGCCAAATGAATGGCGACCGCTCCCGGACACTCCGTGCCCTCGAGCATTGGCTGCCGCGCTGGCGTGACCTCGGGCTCGAATTTGTTACAATCGGAGAAGCGGTGCAGACACCCGCCCCTTAATCATGGACGAACGCGCGTTTTACACGGAGAAAGAAGAAGTCCGGAAAGTGAAGCTGGTTTGCCCCAGCTGCCGCGGCGAATTCGAGGCTCCCGTGCGCTGGAAGGTTTGCCGGAAGAAAAAGGAATTGCCGCGCGGAATCGGCGAGGAAGACAGACGAAAGTTTGCGAAGGCCAGTTCCTACATGGTGCGGCTGGATGATCTGGTGGCTTGCTACAAGTGCCGGAAACGTTTCGAATTGACCGGCCAATCCACGGTTCTCATCAACGACAATCTGGGCGATCCCAACGCCGACCCGGAAAACTTCGGCAACCGTTGAAATGGTTTCCAGTTTCAGTGCTCAGTTTTAAGTGCTCCAGATAAGACTGTGACCTTCCTTGCTGTTCAGGTCGACTCCCGCGTGTCTCGTTCAGCGAAGCAGGAAGTGCAGATGACTGAGAACTGAATACTGAAAACTGAAAACTCCTCAAATCTCCGGATACATCTCAAAGAACGCTTCGATGGACTGGCGAAACGTATTCTCGATCTCCTCCTTGCTGCCCTCGATCAAGTGCATGGTCACGCGCGCGGTGCGGCCATTCTTCAGCACCACTGTCGCGTCTTTCACTTCGCCAAGCTCTTCCTCGGGCAGCAACCTCATCCCGTAAATCAACGCCAGCTTCGCCATGCCGTTCTCCTCAATCTGCCTCAAGCGTAGCCCCCGTTCGCTTCCCGGTCAAACCTCTGCAAATAGTGGAGTAGCTCGCGTATACTCAGGCATCCAAGCTCGTCGCCTAATGCATCGCATCAAGCAATGCGGAGGTTCGCCATGAAAGCGCACCGGGGTCCAGCGATTCGCCAATATCTGATTTTGATTGCCGCATCATTGGCAGTGAGCACGTCCTGCGCTGCGCAGCAGCCTGAAGGGCCGCAGTCCGGCGCTCCGGCTCCTGTCGCACCCAAGCCTGCTGCGGCGCCCCAAGCCGGCGCGAGCGAAAGAATCACGGTTCCTTCGGGAACGCGAGTAGGCGTGGTGCTTCAGAACGGCATTTCCACGCGCAGCGCCAAGCCTGGAGACTCGGTTTACCTGCAAACGTCCTTTCCAATCACGCAGAACAATCGCATCGTGATCCCCGTTGGTTCTTATCTTCGCGGCGAGCTGCTGGAATCGAAGCGCCCTGGAAAAGTGAAAGGGAAGGGCGAATTCCGGTTGCGCCTCGACACGTTGATCTTACCGAACGGTTACACCGTCAGTTTGAACGCTGCCCCGCGCAGCGCCGATTCCGGTGGCAAGGAGACCATGGACTCCGAAGGCAAGGTCACCGGCGGTGGTGGGAAAGGAAAAGACGTCGGCACGGTCGCGCAGACGACAGCTGCCGGTGCAGGAATTGGCGCAATTGCCCACGGCGTGAAGGGCCTTGGCATTGGCGCGGGGATCGGTGCGGCGGCAGGATTGGCTGCCGTGCTTTTAACGCGTGGGCCAGAGGCGGAGCTCCCGCGCGGCTCCACGCTGGACGTCGTCCTCGAACACGATCTCACGCTGGAGGGCAGCCAAATCCAGTTCACCAGTCTTGGGCAGGGTCCGTCAATTACGCCTCCGCCTCCGCCGCAACCCTGACCGTTAATTCGAGCGCCCTAAGAC
>DATNLB010000756.1:0-3042 GCA_035603095.1 Candidatus Acidiferrales bacterium | reverse complement strand
CAGATCAACAATCTCCACGCTCGCGAGCGAACGGTCTGCAACGCGCGAAGCCAGCGTCAGCAGCTCATATTTCCCATTCCGCGCGTGGTGATACGTCTCCATCGATGGCGTCGCCGAACCCAGCAGCGCAAGGGCGCCTTCCATCTTTGCGCGCACGATAGCCACGTCGCGGCCGTGATAGCGAGGAGTCTCCTCCTGCTTGTAGCTGTTTTCTTGCTCTTCGTCGACGATAATGAGCCCGATATTTTCCAGCGGCGCAAACACCGCCGACCGCGTTCCGACCACGACGCGCGCCTCGCCGTTCCGTACGCGCCACCATTCGCGCGCTCGCTCCACATCGCTCAGCGCCGAATGCAAGACCGCGACGCCCTCGAAGCGCGCGCCAAACCACGACCGGCACTGCCGCCCAATCCATAGCGTCAACGCAATCTCCGGCACCAGCACAAGTGCCGTTTTTCCTCGCGCCAGCGTCTCCTGCACCGCGCGCAAATACACTTCGGTTTTCCCGCTGCCGGTCACACCGTGGAGCAACTGCACGCCGAACTCGCCAAGTTCAAACCGCGCGCGTATCTTTTTCAGCGCGCTCTCTTGCTCCGCATTCAGTTCATGTGCGGGCGGTGTGTACCCGGCATCAAACGGATCCTCCGCCGGATCAATCGGTTCCTCCCAACTTTCCAGCAACCCGTCGCGTAACATTCGTTCAATGAAAGTTCGCGTCACCTGCGCCAGCTTCAGAAGTTGCGGCAAGGGCAGCGGCCCACGCTCCGTTTCCAGCAATTCTCGAATGCGCTCTTCTCTGCGCCTCCTCTGCGCGCTCTGCGTCTCAGAGTTGTCTTTCTCTTCGTTTTCCATCTCCATCAATTTCTCAGCCGACGCGCCGCCCTTCCAAGCGATCACGCGCTGCGTCCTTCGGTTTCTACCCTGCACGGTCTCCCGAATTTCAATGAGTCCACGGCGTTGCAACCGTTGCAAAGCGGAAGCGTCGACACCCAACTTTGCTGCTGGACCGGGCGACAGCGTTCTCTTCTTCTGTTTCAACTTCGCAAGAAACGCCGCCTCTCCGGAGGTGAGTCCATGCGACAATTCACCGCCGCTCAAGCTTTCCGCCGCTTCACGCCCCGCATCCGTCAAAATAATCTGGCGCTGCGATTTCAGCTCTGTTACCGGCGGCAGCATCGCGCGAAAGACTTCGCCCACCGGCGCCAGGTAATATCCCGCGATCCATTGCGCCAGTTCGATCAATTTCGGCGTCAGCGCGGGAATAAAATCCAACACGCGAGTGATCTCACGAATTTTCGCCTCGTGCGGCGCGCTCTCCGCCAATTCCACGACGACGCCAACCATCGCCTTTTTCCGGAACGGCACCAGCACGCGGCTGCCCGGCTGCAGCGTTCCTTGCAATGCTTCCGGAACCGCATACGTGAACGTCGTACGCAGCGGCACCGCCAATGCAACATTACAAAATGGAGGAGTCATCCCGCCGTGTAGTGTATCAGTACGAGGAAATGCGCCGGAAAGCGCGGAGAAGAAGAATGCGGGATGGAAGGAGAAATCTACCGGCTGATGAGAAAAATTCCGGCGAAAATGGTGACGATTCCCATCCACTGCCAGCGCGATACGTGTTCATTGAGGAAGATGGCCGCAAGACCGACGGTGACCGCTCCGTACAGCGAGCTAAGGACGGTGACGACCGCGACCTGCTCCATTTTCATTCCGAGATTGCTGAGGACAAACGCGCCGGTATCCAAGGCCCCCATGCCCAGAACCATCCAGCGCACCTCGCCGCGCGGAAAACGCATAGGCTGTTTCGCGAAGAGGATCGCCGTCGCGGTAATCAGCGTGCTTGTCAAACGAATCATCCACACGGTTTGAATGGCGCCGGCGCGCGGAATGACGCGAACGCCCAGCAACCAAAACAACACCGCGAAGCCAACGGCGGAAAACATGGCCAAGCCGATTCCCCGCCCGCTCCTGCGCACGGCTTCGGAATCGTTCTCGTCCGGCGTTTTTTCTCCGCCGGCAACAACCACGACGCCCACCAGCGTGCAGATGATTCCGGCGATTCTCACCATGCTCAGCCGCTCACCGGTCATCCAGGAAAGCAGCAGCGTCAACGCGGGATAACTGGCCGAGAGCGGGGCCACCACGGCCATTTTTCCAATCTCAAACGCGCGGTAGAGAGCCAGTCCCGACACGGCATTGAAGCTCCCGGCCAGGAAACCCCAGGCCCAGGGCTGCCACCCGGAACCATCCGCCAGGTGCCCCCAACCGCCGAGGGCGGGAAGAAGAAAGGAGAGCAGAAGAAAACCCGTCAGTTGCATGTACAACATGGATCGGAGAGCGCCAATGCGATGCGTGGCAAAACGCGCAATAAAATCCGCCCCGCCCCAGGTCAGCGCTGTCAGCAAGCCCAGCAGAATTCCCATGATGGATTAGGCGGACTTGCCTTTCTTCACTTCGAGGCCGAGGACAGCCATGACTTTTTGGAGATCTTTCCAGACTTCGCTTTTTGCGGGCGGATTGCGCAGCAGATAGGCGGGGTGATACGTCGCCAGCAATTTTCTTCCGCGAAATTCCAGCCACTCGCCGCGAAAGTGGGAAATGCCGCGATTGGTCTGCAGTAATGTTTTCGCCGCGACTGCGCCCAGGCAGACAATCACTTTGGGAGCGATGGCGTCGATTTGGCGCAGGAGAAATGGCGAGCAGGTGCTCACTTCATCTTCTTCGGGCTGGCGATTCTCCGGCGGCCGGCATTTCACCACGTTGCAGATGTACACGTCTTTGCGCTGCAGTCCCATCGCTTCGATCATCTGCGTCAGCAGTTTTCCCGCGCGCCCGACGAAAGGCAATCCTTGCGCATCTTCATCGGCGCCCGGGCCTTCGCCCACAAAAACCAGCTCGGCCTTGGGATTTCCGTCGCCGAAAACAATTTTGTGCCGCGTGCTGTGAAGCTTGCAGCGTGTGCATTCGCCAAGGTTCTCGCGAATCTTGAGCAGGGTGTCGTCGGCAATCTTGTCCACGGCTTCAAAAAGCGACGGTCCC
>DATNLB010000368.1:0-3574 GCA_035603095.1 Candidatus Acidiferrales bacterium | reverse complement strand
GGATTGGATGAAAAATTCGTGCTTTCCGGTACAAATCATGCCATCAGCACGATCACGCATCCTTGGCTACAATGAAAGTGGGCACGCGCCATATGCCCCGCTCCATTTGGCTTGTTGAATGTCTTCCTATTCAAAAGATGCCTCGGCGCCGCAGGCTTCAACTGCTTCGCCGGCTCCAGTCGCTCATGAAGGTGCGGCGCGCGCGTTCTGGCGCGTGTTGACCCGCTTCGATTCCTCAAAGCTGTCCCCCTACCTGGCGCTGCGCAACTCGATTGGCGTACTTCTGCCTCTGGCCGCGGGGTTCGCACTGAACATGCCGCGCGGCGGCGTGGTCGTCGCCAGCGGCGCACTCAACGTTGCCTATTCCGACGGGAGCGATCCTTACGCCCAGCGCGCCAAGCGCATGCTCTCTTCCAGCGCCCTATGCGCGCTCGCCGTTCTTCTCGGAGCACTCTCCGGCAGTCACAATGCCGCAGCTGTAATCATCGCGACGCTGTGGGCCTTTGCCGCGGGAATGTTCGTCGCAGTTGGCACCACGGCCGCCGATCTCGGAGTGATCAGTCTGGTCACGCTGCTGATTTATGCCGCGCAGCCGCTGACCACTCGTCAAGCTTTAATCTCCTCCGCGCTCGCGCTTGGCGGTGGACTCCTGCAGACGGCGCTGTCGGTGGCACTCTGGCCGGTGCGGCGCTACGAGCCGGAACGGCGAGCGCTTGCCAGATTGTTTCTCGAACTCGCCCACGCGGCAGAACACCCGCTGAGTGCGACTTCCGCGCCGCCTGCGACGATCCAAAGCACGCAAGCGCAAGAAGCTCTCTCCGGCCTCGACCGCGAGACGTCTATCGAAGCCGTGCGTTATCGCGCTTTACTCAGCCAGGCAGAGCGAATACGACTCAGCCTGCTGATGCTTTCGCGATTGCATGTTCGCATGCAGCGCGAGAGTCCCATGCACCGCAGCGTGCAAATTCTCAGCGACTACTTGAAAAAGGCGGCGCAGGCTCTGCAAGCGATCGGGGACTCCTTGATATCCGGAATACCTGCCGAAGCGAGTAAAGAAATCCTCGCCGCGAATGAAGCTCTCACACTCCAGTTGCGGCGAGAGGCGGATAGCCTGCCGCCTACTTTCCTCGCCGCCGCGGCGAAAGACGCGCGTTTCCAAATGGACGCGCTCAATGGCCAGCTCCGCGCGGCCCTCGACCTCGCCACACATGCCACACCCACCGGCCAAGCGGAGTTCGTGAAACAGGAAACGCAACAGCCCTGGTGGCTTCGCTTTAGCGGCCTGATGGCTACGCTGCGCGCAAATCTCAATCTGCAATCTTCCGTGTTTCGGCACGCCATCCGTTTGGCAGCGCTCGTCGCTCTCGGCAATGGGTTGGAACGCGGTTTCTACTGGCACCGCTCCTACTGGCTTCCAATGACGATCGTTCTCGTGCTGAAGCCGGAATTTACGACTACGTTCAGCCGCGGCCTCTTGCGGATTGCCGGAACGATCGCAGGACTTTTTTTGGCCACCGCGCTCTTTCGCTTTCTTCCGGACACCATAACGGTCCAGCTTATTTTGATCTTTGTATTCACGCTCCTGCTGCGCTGGGTGGGCCCGGCAAACTATGGGATTTTCGCCGTGGCCATCAGCGCCCTCGTCGTTCTGCTGATCGCCATCACCGGAGTCTCGCCGAAGGAATTGATCTGGGCGCGCGGAATCAACACGGGAGCAGGCGGCGCGCTCGCGCTTCTTGCGTACTGGATCTGGCCGACTTGGGAACGAACTCAGGTTTCCGAGAGGATTGCCGATATGCTCGAAGCTTACCGGGAATATTTTCACACCCTCTCCAAATCCTTTGTGCGAAAGGAAACCACCAGCGCTCGCGAACTCGATCGCGCGCGGCTTAGAGCACGCGTGGCGCGCACGAACCTGGAAGCATCGATCGACCGGATGGGCGCGGAGCCGGGGACGACGGCAGAGCAGATGAACCAATTGAATGCGCTGCTGGCAAGCTCGCACCGTTTCGTACATGCGTTGATGGCGCTGGAGGCAGGCTGGCTGCATACGGCTGCCGTTCCGGTACGGACGGCGTTCTTTACGTTCGCGGCGGACGTGGAGAAGACGCTCGAATTGCTGGCCGCGGTCCTTCGCGGCGCGCACGTACAGCGGAACGAGTTTCCGGACCTGCGCGAGGATCATCGCGTTCTGGTGCAGTGCGGCGATCAGAAAATCGAGCGGTACGCGCTGGTCAACGTGGAGGCAGACCGGATCGTGAATAGCCTGAATACGCTGCGCGAGCAGGTGATGGAGCGCGTTTGGACAAGAACCGCGAGGTGAAGATGGCGGGCCAGATTGCGCTGCTCCCGTGGAGCGGAGGAGTGGCATAATGCGGCGGCGGAGCGGCGAGAAGGTGCGATGAAGCGGCACGTGCTCACGGTGCTGATGAGCTTGGCGGCGGCGATGGTCAGCGGGGCGATTTTCGTCGTCGCGCTGTTTCATCAGTTTGCGCTTGTGGAAGTCGCGGCGAGCACGCTCACTGGGCTGCAAGTTTTTTTCCTGAGTTCAGCGATCGGCGACCTGCTGGATGAGCAGAAAGAACCGAACCGGGCAAGGAATTCGGCGGTCGCGCTGATGACGGTGTTTCTAGTGGCGTTTTACTCCCTCACGCGATATTTCCACTAGGGCTAAATTGCGAAGTTACGACGAAAGACGCGCAAGTGACTTTTGACCAGTGACCGGTGGCTGGTTCAAGAGACCCCGCCAGCCAGGCGGGGCACAGTCGCATCGCCAACTTATTTAGGAGCAAAAATCTCGCGGGTGGCGGGATAGACGCGGCGGAAGGCGGAATAGCTGGCGTTGAGGGTGGCGACGGCTGAGGGTTGGGGATTGACACGCGAGGCGACACGAACGGCGGCGTGGCAGGCAGCGTCGACGGAAGGCCACAGGCCGGCGCCAACGCCGGCAAGGATTGCCGCGCCGTAGGCAGCACCTTCTTCGGCTTCGACGATTTCAACCGTGTGGCCATAGACGTCGGCCTGGATCTGGCGCCACAGCGGGGAGCGCGCGCCACCGCCGCCCAGGCGAATGTTCGCAACGGGCACATTCATTTCGCGGAAGAGTGTGAACGTGTCGCGGAGACTGAAGGCGACGCCTTCGAGGATGGCGCGAACGACGTGGGAGCGAGTGTGTGAGGCGGTCAGCCCAACGAGCGCGCCACGAGCGTTGGAATCGAGATGTGGCGTGCGCTCGCCCATCAGATAAGGGGTCCACAAGAGGCCATCAGATCCGGGCGGGATTTTGGCGGCTTCGTCGGTCAGCTGGTCGTAGGATTCGCGGGCCCCGCTGGAATTTGTCGCGAAGGTATCGCGAAGCCAGCGCAGCGAGAGCCCGGCGGCCTGCGTTACGCCCATGACATGCCAGCGTCCGGGGATGGCGTGGCAGAAAGTGTGGACGCGACCGCGGGGATCGAGCGCGGGGCGATCGGTGGCGGCAAAAACGACGCCGGAGGTGCCAATCGTGGCGCTAACCGTTCCAGCGGCGACGATGCCCATGCCGGTGGCGCCGGCGGCTTGATCGCCCGCGCCAGCC
>DATNLB010000747.1:0-3064 GCA_035603095.1 Candidatus Acidiferrales bacterium | reverse complement strand
GCTTAGCGTGACCGCCGCGCCGTTTCCGCCCGCGGTCGGACTAATTGTCCCGGAGATGTCGTACGTTTGCGGCGGCTGGGTGGATGAATTTCCGCTGACAGTGCCAGAACAACCCCAAGACAAGGCCATAGAGGCGAGCATCCCGGTCAGTAGGAGCGCTGGCCGCAAGCGAAAACTTTGCTTTCGAGGGCGAATAGGTTGGCTCAATCGCTGATCAGACGATCCACGTATCATGGTCCAGGCAGCTCCAGAGTCTTCCCACGATACAGAATACGCGTGCGTGGGATTTGGAAATACTGTCTGGAAGGCCAATCTAAGTACAGGTATTGACCCTGTACGGGGTTTGCTTCGAAGAATTAAAGGACGCGTTTTTGGGAGCGTCCCGTGATATCCAGTTGTGTAGCGGGCGGGGGGCTTCCTTTTGCCTTAACGCGGTGAACAGGAAGTAGGCTTCTCAAGGCTCGGCAACTGTCATCCTGGGCTAGGGTTCTGCGGCATCCCCCACGGAAAAGTAAGTGCAATCCGGATGGTGAAACACCAATGCACTCACGCTCGCTTCCGGATCCATCATGAACCCTTCCGTAAGCTGAATGCCGATCTCTTCCGGTTTCAATAACGTCCAGAGTCCTGCCTGATCTTCGAGGTTCGGGCACGCCGGATAACCAAAGCTGTAGCGCTTCCCGCGGTAGCCGGAGGTAAATCGCTGCGCCATGGTCATCTCCGGTGGATCGGGAAAGCCCCAATCCTCTCGGATACGCCGGTGCAGCCATTCCGCGCACGCCTCAGCCGTCTCGATGGCCAGCGCCTGCAGGCCGTGAGACTTGAAGTAGTAGCCTTCATTTTTTTCTTTTTCCGAACGTCCGCGAATTCCTTCGCCGGCCGTCACCACGAACAATGCCAGGTGGTCGCGCTGTCCGTTTTGCGCCGGCAAGACATAATCGGCTAGACACAGAAAATCGCCCTGCCGCTGTCTCCCAAATCGAAACGTATGCAGCGGCTCCTTCGCCCCCGGCGCAAATAGGTGCAGTGAATCTCTTTCCGCTTCCGCTTCGTAGAACTGCCAGACGGCGCGGACCTTCATGAACTCGGCGGCTTCTTTCTTCACCTCTTCCATGTTCTCGAATAGCTCGACGGCCTTTGGATCGCGCTCCGCCAAACGCTTCTCAAAGTCGCCGCGGAAGCCCATGTGCCGCCCGAAAAGCATAAACGGGTTGATGTAGCCCCAGACTTCGCGCAAATCCGGCACCAGCCGGACTTTGCGGTCCAGATATTTCACCGCCGGAATCGGCAGGTCCGTGCGAACCCGCGGCGAGCGCGTCACCGCCGGGATTTCCTTCACCGTCACGATCGTGGACGCGCTCGCGCCATTTCCGCTTGACGTGTGATTCCGCAGCACGTTCTCGCGCGTCGCGGGATCCATCAATTCGTTCATCAGCCGCAGCCCGGTCATCGCGTCTTTCGCGTAGCACACGGCTTTCCCGTAACTTGGCGCGATCTTCGTCTGCGTAAACTTTGCCGAGAGCGCCGCGCCGCCCACCAGCATGGGAATCTCGATCCCCGCATCCTTTAAGTCATTCGCCGTAATCACCATCTGCTGCGCGCTTTTCACCAGCAGCCCCGACAATCCAATCGCATCCGGTTTATGTTCTTGATACGCCTTGATCAACTCCTCCGGCGGTACTTTGATACCGAGGTTCACAACGTCATAGCCATTATTCTTCAAAATGATTTCGACCAGGTTCTTCCCAATGTCGTGGACGTCGCCCTTCACCGTTGCCAGTACTACTTTTCCGCGCTTGGCCGTGTCCGCCTTCTCCATGAATTGTTCGAGGTGGCTCACCGCCGCCTTCATGGCTTCCGCTGACTGCAACACCTCCGCGACGATCAATTCATTCGCATTGAAGAGCCGCCCGACTTCCGCCATCCCCGCCATCAGCGGTCCATTCACGATGTCCAGCGGCGCCGCACCCTCTCCGCGTTTTTTTTCAAGATCAACGATCAGACCGTCCCTCGTGCCTTCGATGATGTAGTTCGCCAGCCGCTCATCCAGCGGCACGTCTGCCGCCCGAGCTTTTTCCTTTTTCTTGGTCGTCCGGAAGTGTTCGGCAATCGCTGCGATGTAGTGCTGATTGACCGCCGCACGTTGTTCCTTGCTCTGTTTGCGCCAGTCGGCGGGAACATCCCGCAACAACCCGGCATTCGAATGCTCGGCAGGCACATCCTTCGGCGGATGTGAAAACAGAAGGTTTTCGGCGAGTTCTCGCTCTTGCGCAGGGATCGACGCAAACCGCTCCAGCTTCTCGGTATTGACGATGGCGAGGTCCAGCCCCGCTTTCGTGCAGTAATACAGGAAAACCGAATTCACGACTTCGCGGGCCCCCGACGGCAGCCCGAAGGAAACATTCGAAATACCCAGGATCGTTCGAACGTCCGGCAGCGCCTGCTTGATCAGGCGGATGCCTTCCATGGTCTCGACCGCGCCGCCGATATAATTCTCATCGCCCGTCGCGCAGGGAAAAACCAGGGGATCGAAAATAATGTCCTCCGGCCCCAACCCGTATTTTTCCGTCAGCAATTTGTACGAACGCTGCGCGATCGTCAGCTTCCGCTCGCGCGTAAACGCTTGTGCCTGCAGCTTGTCTTCATCGATGCAGCCCACCACCACTGCCGCGCCAAACTCATGTGCAATCGGCACCACGCGTTCGAATTTTTCCTCGCCATCCTCGAGATTGATCGAATTGAGGATCGCCTTCCCCTGGCAATACGTCAGTGCCAGCTCGATCGCCGTCGGATCGGTGGTATCGATCATCACCGGCGCCTTCACTTTTCGAATCAGCTTTTCGTAAAACGGCGGAATATCTTTCTTCTCATCGCGCTCCGTGCTCTGCAGGCACACGTCCACAATGTGCGCGCCGCCCCGTACTTGCCGCCGGGCAATCTCGCTCGCTTCTTCCCACTTTTCTTCTGCTACCAGGTTCTTGAACAATCGCGAACCGATCACGTTGGTTCGCTCCCCCACGAGCAGCGGCCGCGTGCTTTCCTCAGCCTCAATCGTTTCAATCCC
>DATNLB010000459.1:0-9898 GCA_035603095.1 Candidatus Acidiferrales bacterium | reverse complement strand
TAAAGCGCGAGTACGATGAAACGATGACGCTGCGTTCCAATGGGAAGACCATGCACCTCGGAAAACCTGCCACAAGCCGCATTTGGGTGCGGCGCCTCAGCTCGTGAGGAGGAAGTTGTAAGTTCTTAGCCTTTGGTTCGAAACCTAGCAGTGCGGTTCCAGTGCCAACCTTCGACTATAACTATTGACGTACAACGTGACACGTAGTATGCTACGCGTGTGATTCAAAGCTTCGCGTCGGAAGAAACCGAAGAGCTTTTCCGATATCAGCATTCCCGGCGCTTCCGCGCACTCGAGCGCGTCGCGCTGCGGAAACTGCTGCAATTGCATGCCGCGACGGAACTGCGCGTCGTGGCCTCGCCTCCCGGGAACCAACTGGAGGCGCTCCGCGCTAACCGGAGGGGGCAACATTCGATTCCGATTAACGACCAGTGGAGAATTTGCTTCGTTTGGCGCAGCGGGCATTGCTACGACGTGGAAATTGTGGATTGTCACTAGGACAGGGGGAAGAAAATGGGCAAAGCAGAACCATTGATGGCGCCGGTGCATCCGGGGGAAGTCCTTCGCGAGGATTTCATGAAGCCGTTGGGCTTGACAGTAAACAAGCTGGCGCTGGAACTGCATGTACCGGCGACGCGCATTGGGGAAATCGTGCACGAGCGACGGCGAATCACGGCGGAAACGGCGCTTCGGCTGGCTCGCTACTTCAAGACGAACCCCGAGTTTTGGTTGAATTTGCAGAATTTTTACGATTTGGAAGTGACGAGGCGATCGGGAAAGGTTTCGGAGATTGAGCGCCAGGTGCAACCGGTGGGTGCTGACGTTGCATAACGGTCGACCGCGAAATGGCGGGGGAAAAGGCAAAGGCCGAAGCCTTTGAAGCGAAGGCTATGGCACCCGGCCGGGCACGTGCGCAGTAAGGTCAAGCAGCTGTCTAATGATGGAGGACGGCAGTCATGAGGAAATGGCCCTTGGTGTTCGGGTTGGCTGGTGCCGCCTGGATGACCTTTGTTTTGTACCTCGGGTCTCTGCGGCTGGCAATGATCAGCAATTACCCTGGCTTTTTCTTGGCGAGGTGGTGCGTACACTACGGAGGTGCTCCATCTGCGTGGACCCTGTGGATGTTTGATGGCTTGCTCGTGCTGACGAGTGCTCTGGAGTGGGTAATTGTGGGCCTCATTGCGTGGGGAATAGCACGGCGATTCTCAAAGTAACCCATTGGGTGTAGGAAAAACTGGCTTGGAATTTGGGACGGGCTAGAACATGCCAGTTACTGCTTTGCGCGTGTAAGAAAACGTCCCGTCTGGAACGTGTGAAAAAATGCGGATTCGCGATTTCGTAGGAATCTGGCCTGCTTACTGAAAGAAGTTACTTTCGCTCGTCGAGGAGGGCTTTGAGGCGGGCATAGCCGGCGCGGCTCACCGGCAAGCGCGTGCCGTCGTTGAGAATCGCCAGGCGGCTGTCCTTGCCGTAGGGCTCGATGCGCACGACGCGTTCCAGGTTCACGATGTAAGAGCGGTGGATGCGCACAAAGCTGCCCGGGTCGAGGCCTGCCTCCAGGCCGGCGATAGTTTGCTGCTTGAGGTGCTTCTTCCCCTGACTGGCCAGTGCCACGTAGTCGTCCTGGGCCTCTGCGTAGTCAAGCTTGCCAACCGGAATCAGCGTAACTTTCGTGCCGTCCTTCACTACCAGGCGTTCCTGAAATTGTTGCGGCGGCCGCGCGGTGACCGCGAGTTCGTGCGCGGACGGCATTTTCTCGCCCAGCCGGTTTTTCGCTCTTTCGAGCGCGGCATCAAAGCGCTCGCGTCCGATGGGCTTCAACAGATAGTCGACGGCGTGGACATCGAAGGCGCGCATCGCGTATTCGTCGTACGCGGTCACGAAGATGACGGGCACTTCGGTGCCAATCAGTTCCAGGACATCGAAGCCCGTCAATTTGGGCATCTGCACGTCGAGAAAGATCAGACTCGGTTTGTGCTCCGCGACGGCCTTTACGGCTTCGATGCCGTTGGCGCATTCGGCGGCAATTTCAATTTCCGCATGGGATTGCAGAAACTCGCGAATCACGTGGCGCGCGAGCTCTTCGTCATCGACGATGAGCGCCTTCCATCGTTTGCTTTGCGAAGGGCTCATTCCTTTTCCTCGCTTTCCGCCGGGAGGGACAAACTGACTTGAAAGAGTTCGCCTTCCGTATTCACGCTGAGGCGCGCCTCTTTTCCGTAGCGCGCTTCCAGCCGTTGTTGGACATTTTTCAGCCCCAAGCCTCCCGAGCGGCGAGGAGGAGCTTCCGGGTCCCAGGAATTCTCGACGAGGATGGCCAGCCGTCCGTTCTGGCGCTGGACGGCCAGGCGCACGTCGCCGCCTTCGGGAAGGCTGGCGATGCCATGTTTAACGGCGTTTTCGACGAGCGGCTGCAGCAACAAGGGCGGTAGCAGGCAAGCCCTGGACTCCTCCTGAATTTCCTCATGCATCGTCAATCGCGAGCCAAAGCGGACTTTCTCAATGGCCATGTATTTTTGCAGCAATTCCAATTCCTCGGAAAGGCGCACCGAGGTCTTTTCACCCAGGCCCAGAGTCAAGCGTAAGAAATCACCGAGCAAGACGCACATATCACGCGCCCGCGCCGGATCGATACTCGTCAGCGCGCTGATGGAATTCAGGCTGTTGAACAGGAAATGCGGATTGATCTGGGCTTTCAGCGCTTTCAGCTCCGCATCGCGCGCTTGGATGCTGGTCTGCATGGCGCGCGCCTCAACCTCGTGCGTAGCTTCTTGGGCTAAAGAAACATAGTGAAACGACACAGCCAGCAAATAGAAGACACATCCTGCGCCATAGACAATGGCGGTTCTTTCGGCAAAACGGGCTTCGATGCCTTGCAGGGTGGGCACGAAGGACAAGGCACGGGCCAGAAGTATTCCGGCTCCGAGCCACAGCAGGCTGAGGATTTGCGCGGCCACGATATGCGTCGCCAGAAACCTCCAGATCAACGTTCGTTGGATGGGCGCAATCCGGCACGAATACCAAGCCGGCAGAGAGATACATTCGCCGAGGACTGCCAGACCAAAGCCGAGAATCCCGGCCTGCAACCACGTCAGACCTCCCGGCGTGTGCAGAACGAAGGCCAGGACCGCGGCAATGGGCAGAGCAGCAACTTTGTATATCCGGTGCTGGTTTTTGAGTGCGGTGTTGAGATTCATGGAAGCGTCTCAGTTCTTGATTTCGACGCCCCCGAAGATGACCGCGCCGGTGAGGACCAATACTCGCGTGGGGAGCACGGTGGGATGGTGCGATCCTCGGCGCAAGGTCTTGTCCGCGATGCCGCCGAAAATGGGTGTGCCGCGAAACGCCACTTGCCACGTCTCCGGCACGCGAAGTTCGACTCCGCCGAAGATGGCGTTGATTTCCAGGGTGGCTTCTTCGGCCTGCATATTCGCATCGGTCAAATCGATTTCGACGCCGCCAAAGACGGCGTTGATGTGTCCGCCTTGAAAATCCTGAGTGGTTACTCTGCGTTCGATGCCGCCAAAAATGGCCACTTCGTTGAGTGTCGTCCGGGGGTCGCCGTCCCCTGGCAAGGAGAAGGCAGGCCTCCATTTTGCCCATTTTGCCCCCAGGGAACCCCAAATCATGAACAAGCCGCTTGCTATCAGCAGAAACGGCCATAAGTCGCCCCACTGGAAATGCACGATGCCCAGTTGATTGAGTTGCAGGAAGGCGCCCATGATCATCAAAAATATGCCCCATTCCCGGCGCTCCCGATTGATGAAATGGCTGACGCCCACAAGTACCAGAAGCATGGGCCAAAACTGCCAGAGGCGGTCGAAGGAAATGATCCTCAGGTGGTCGAGAAGCAGAGCGAGGCCGACCAGAGTCAACACCGCGCCCGCGACCAGGCCCCCGCCAAACGGCCGGACGGGTCTGGCTTTCAAGCCTGCGTGGATATCGCGATGGATCCGGTCGCGCAGGTCTTCGCTGAACTTGTTCGGATCGGATTTATTCTCGTCGCTCATCAACGCTCTCCCATTGCCGAAGAGCCTGCTCCGGTCTCGTATGCCGCAAATTGACTCCAGAATACATGTCGCAATAGCACTGCTCCGATCACGATGAGGATCAGCGGCCAGCATGGTACCAAGATTTGCAGAAGGCCCGATAAAAACCCCGCGCGATCAAAAGCGTAGTCCTGCAGGACATGCAATGTTGCCAGGACGACCGCCGGCAGGATTTCCTGGGCCGGCTCCGGAGAGGCGCTGACTACCGTGGTAACTTGCCTTGTGACTCCGTCCAGATTCGCGAAAAGAATAACGAATCCGAGCGCGAGGAGGATGGCACCGGTGATCGATTTCAAGCCGCGAGGGGATGTTTGTTGTGCCGCCATGGGGTCCTCCTAAGGGCGATTCCCTTGCCCCAAAGCGAGAGTAGGGTTTCGACGGAAGGTATGCATTGAAGATTCGGCCAAATGCGGGGATTTACCGGCGAATGGTGGCGGGGAGAAGGGGAGTAGCATTGCCAAGAATCAGCCGGTCCCAGCCAGTTGAATAAGAACGCTTGCAAAATGGACAAAATCGCAATAGCGTAGGCGGCACGCGTTGGGAACCACCCTGCACACTCTCGTCCCTGGGTTGCGAGGAGATCCGAAATGACCGCATCGATGGGCAGAGCCGTCCACAAAAATGCCGAGCGGTGGCGCTGGCTGCTCTATGTAGCGCTGGCTATGGCCGGTGCAATGCTGACCTTTGTGGGAGCCCGGGCGCAGCGGCAGGCCGCGGAGGATGCCGCCTTTCGCAAGCTCATCGACAGCTATTGCGAGGCTTGGAGCACGGGAACGGCGGACGCTCCGGCGAAGTTCTACGCCCAGGACGAAGGACTCGTTTTTTATGATGTGGCGCCGTTTGCGTATCACGGCTGGAAGGAGTATCACGACGGCGTCAAAACGGCGTTTCTGGACAACGCGGCGAGTATCAAACTGACAGCGGGAAAAGATCTTAGAGTGACCCGCCGCGGCATGATCGCCTGGACGACTGTGCCGATGCATCTGGCGGAAAAAACAAAAGACGGAAAGACAGTTGAAGTGGATCTCCGGTACACCGGTATTTGGGAGAAGCGCGGGGCAAGCTGGGTGCTTGTGCACGAGCATCTCTCGACGCCGCTGGCCGGAAGCTAGAGTCTTGACGAGGAGGGCTGGGCGATTCGCCCATTGCGCAAGAAATGTTCAAGACATTGCACTACTACTGGAATGCCGCTCGGGGCTATCGCTTCAAGCCATGGAAAAGTCCCTATATGCGGTGGCGCTTTGAGACTTTTCTCGGGAAAGAGGCAGCCAATCTGACCGCCGGGAAGTTTTTTCACCTCGCCTGGAAGTACCGCGACCATATGGAACGCTTCGTGGACTGGGCCGCGGAAAGACGCCGCTTTCAACGCCGGCGCCACGCCTGAGGCTTGAGCACATTCCCTCTACAAGTTTGAATGACTCGCGCGGACCTCTCTGCCTGGAGGTATAATGCTGTCTGAGAGGAGGATCCATGGAAGAGCTGAAGATCCTCCAGAAGACGGAACAGTTGCACGAAGCCGCGTGGTGGGAGGCGGAGCCAGACGGACGAGTGCACTGCTATCTTTGTCCTCGCCATTGCCACATCCATCCCGGTCAAGCAGGATTCTGCTTCATTCGCATCAATCAAGGCGGGAAGCTCTATAGCCTCGGATACAGCTCGCCCGCCGCGCTGCAAGTTGATCCCATCGAAAAGAAGCCGCTGAATCATTTTCTGCCGGGCACGCGCGTCTTTAGCATGGGTACAGCGGGCTGCAACATGGGTTGCTTCTTCTGCCAGAACTGGGACATTTCGAAATCGCGGTCGGATCAAGTGCGCTCCCAGCATGTTCCGCCGGAAGACGTGCCGCTGCTGGCGCTGAAACACGGTTGCGATTCCATCGCCTTCACCTACAACGAGCCGACCATCTGGGGCGAGTACATCATCGACATCTGCAAAGAGGCCAGGAAGCATGGCCTGAAAACGGTGATGGTCACCAATGGCTACATCACTTACGACGCTTTCCATGACATTTACGATCACATTGACGCGGCGAACGTCGATCTCAAGGCCTTCACCGAGAATTTCTACGGGAAGATTACGTTGACGCATCTTCAGCCGGTGCTCGAAATGCTGGCATGGCTGAAGAACGAAACGCCTGTGTGGTTTGAGATCACCAACCTGATGATTCCAACTTTGAATGACGATCCGGCGGAAACGCGGAAGCTGGCCGAATGGATTCTGACGCATCTGGGGCCGGACGTGCCGCTGCATTTCACCGCGTTTCATCCGGACTTCAAGCTGCAGGAGAAGCCACGGACGCCTCCCGAAACTCTCGACCGTGCGCGGCAGATTGCTCTCGACGCCGGCTTACGCTATGTCTACGAAGGAAATATCTACAGCGACGGCGCGAACACCTATTGCCCGAAGTGCGAGGAACGGCTCGTCCGCCGCTCGTGGCATGACGTGCTGGAGAATCGCGTCAAGAACAGCGCCTGCCCAAAGTGTGGGTTCACGATTCCCGGTGTTTGGACCAACGATGCAAAAGGGAAGCACTGGCCAAGGCAAGGGGCAGCCGCGGCCACGAAGGCCTACGGCCATTTGAATCTGTAATTCCCGTCGTTCATCGCGGATGAAAGTGATAGAACCCCGGCCCCACGCGCATGGCGTGGTGCCACGTAACCGGAAACGCCCACCAAACCAAAGTGCCCAGAATTCCTTGACCGATGGCGAGCGGAATGATGTTGCGCTCGCGGGCAAAGAGCCACGCCATAGCGGTTCCCCCGATGAAGGTAAGCGGAATCAGCACGGGATTTGGCCAGTGGATCACTGCAAAAATTGTGCCTGCAAGCAGCGCGGCAGACGCTGGGCTGCCTGTCGCTCCAAGCAGCCGGTTCGTCAGATAGGAATTCAGCCCCACCTGCTGGAGCAGGCAAAAGGCCATGTATCCAAGAAAATGCCCGGGAACGAGGAGATGTTGCACGGGGCGATGCAGCGCGCCGAGCAGGATTCCCGAGAGGCAAAGTCCAGCGATGCAGGGAGCGAAAATGACGGCGGAACGTTTTGTGGCGGACCATAGGTTATCGGCCCGCCATCCCATTGTTTTCGGAGTGTCCCCGTGGATCACGAAACTGGCGGCCAGCCAAACGGGAAACACAATCCACGATGACCAAGCGGAAGTCTGAAGCTGCCAGATGTACCACCCAACGTAGGCGGAGAAAGCCAGAACCTCAATCAAATTCAAGGAACGAAGGACGGCCCTGGTCATGGCCATGCTAATCCACGGAACGTCCTTCGTCGGGATGACTTAGATCGAGAAGCTGCAATGCGCTCTCAAAAAGCTGATCGATCTCTTTTTCGCTGACTTCGCGCGGGGCGAGCAGTTCGTTCAGATCGAAGTCCGGGAATCCGCGATTCGTTACCCGGGCCGGCAGGAGTTCCCGCAAGCGTCGGGATTCAATGGATCCCAGGTCACGGATTTCCTCGAACACCGCGCGCTGCAGGGGGTCCCCAAAGACACCGGGATCAAGCAACTTGCAGAACTGAACGCGCGTCCCGCTCTTGATCAGCACCGAGCAAAGAAAGCGCAGGGTGTTTCTCTCCAGTTGAAGTCCGCCGGCTGTCTCTTTTCTATGCATTCGAGGGCTCTTGGTTACGAGTTTCCTGGTCCGATTTCATGCTAGGACGAGGACGTTAACAGAATAAACTGGAATTGTTATGCAGGTCCCGTGCATCAAACCTGGGCAACTCACAACAGATGAGATGATATTAGACTGGCCTAGGTTGCGTTCGGGAGAGAATCGATGGGAGAAAAACACCGGGTCGTTATTCTCGGCGGCGGATTCGGCGGACTGGCTGCGGCACAAAAGCTGAAGCGTGCGCCTGTCGAAATCACCCTGATTGACCGGCGAAATTTTCATCTTTTTCAGCCATTGCTGTACCAGGTGGCTACCGGTTCGCTATCGCCTGGAGAAATTGCCGCTCCAATACGCGGCGTGCTGAGCCGCCAGAAAAACACCAGCGTACTTCTGGGCGAGGCCGTGGACATCGATCCACAGGCAAAGCGCGTTATTTTGCGGGACGGCGCGGCATTTGAATTCGACTCCCTGATTGTGGCAACCGGCACGCAGACCTCTTACTACGGCAACGACTCATGGCAGGAGTGGGCGCCCAGCCTGAAATCCGTCGAAGAAGCCACCGCGATCCGCCACAAGATTTTGTACGCATTCGAACGCGCCGAGCGCGCCGCTACACCGGAAGAAGCGGGCGCTTGGCTTACGTTCGTCATTGTGGGAGCCGGCGCGACGGGGCTTGAACTCTCCGGAGCGCTCGCGGAAATCGCTCGAGAGACGCTGCGGCACGATTTTCGAAAGATCGACCCGCAGAAGGCCAGAATCATCTTGATGGAAGGGGCTTCGAGAGTCCTGGTCCCCTTTCCCGAGGATCTGTCCGCCAAGGCAGAGAAGCTCGTCGCGGGTCTGGGCGTGGAAGTGCTCAAAGGGGTGATGGTGACGAATATCGACGCCAGAGGCGTCACGTTCAAGCACGGGGATTCGAGTGACGTTCTCGCGGCGAAGACCGTGCTCTGGGCCGGCGGCGTCATGGCCACAACCTTTGGCAGGAAATTGGCCGAGCGCACGAAATCGGAATCGGACCGCAGCGGCCGGATCAAGGTGAACCGCGACCTAACCATTCCCAATTTCCCGGATATTTTCATCATTGGCGATCTCGCTCACGCCGTCGATGAGAAGGGAGCGCTGCTGCCTGGTGTCGCGCAAGTCGCGATCCAGGGCGGAGCGTACGCCGCCAAAGTCATCCAGGCACGGCTGGAAGGGAAGAAGGAGGTGCCGCCGTTTCATTATTTCAATAAAGGCGAGATGGCCGTGATCGGCCGCGCGGCCGCGGTGGCGAATATTTTTGGCATCCACGTTTCCGGGCTGCTCGCCTGGCTCATGTGGCTCTTCATCCACTTGATTTACATCGTGGAGTTTCAGAGCCGCGTCAGCGTTTTCATACAGTGGGGATTCGAATACTTCACGTTTAGCCGCGGCGCGCGCCTGATCACCGGCCAAGCCGCCACTGACTCGGTCGACCAGGCATCCATGATGGGTAACAAGAGCAACGGAAGTTAGGCTGGAAACAAAGGGAACGTCTGCCCGTTAGGTTTGAATGGTTGGCTGCTGCATGAGAAAATGCGTCGGACATGCCTGGGAATCGTCAGAAGAGTGAGGGGTGAAGATGCGTAAGAATCGTCCTGCATGGCGAGGAAAGCTTGCCAAAGTTGCAATTCTTTGCGCAGCGATTTTTTTCTTCCTCGGTTTGCGGAATTCCGCTGCTTGGTCCCAGGCTGTTTCTCAAGACCCGGCAGTCGAGCGCGGACACAAACAGTTCGAGCAAGCCTGTGGATTCTGTCATGGCCCTGATGCCACAGGCGCCCGGGGGCCTGACCTTGTCCGCTCGCCGCTTGTGGCTCACGACGCGAAGGGTGACAAGATCGGCGAAGTCATTCGTCTCGGCCGCCCGGATAAAGGCATGCCAGCGATGCCGTTGACCGATCAGCAAGTGCTCGACATCGCCGCGTATCTGCATGCGCGTGCCGCCGAAGCGCTGAATTCGTCAGGGATTCCAAGCATGTATCCAATCGAGAAGCTGCTTACCGGCGATCCGGAGGCCGGAAAGGCATATTTCAATGGAGCCGGTGGCTGCAAAACCTGTCATTCGCCCACGGGCGATCTGGTCGCGATCGCAACCAAGTACTCCCCCATTGATCTCGAAGCGCGCATGCTCTATCCCGGGGGCAAGCCCACGATCGCGGTAGTGACGCTGCCCTCCGGCGAGCAAGTCAAGGGTCCGTTGGCGCACGCCGATGATTT
>DATNLB010000546.1:0-2972 GCA_035603095.1 Candidatus Acidiferrales bacterium | reverse complement strand
CCCCGTTGAAGATGACCATTGAGGAAGCTCATGCCGAGGTGAGAGCGGGATGGGCGCATGCTTACAGCCCGGAGGCCATGGCTCAAGCTGTCGACTCTCTCAAGGACAAGCCGTTGGGCTATCGAATAAACATTTTCATCGCCCGCATGTGTTTCCGCGGAATCTATTTCCCCCAAATGGGTCCCTTGGCGTGGCTGAAATTGATCTATCAAAATCGGCGTACCATTTCCAGCCTCGTCAGGGAGGGCTTCGCCACTTGGCGCGGCCGGCCCGCCAACCCAGTTGCCAACGGAAGCCTCCAAACCGGAGTCGGCGCCACGTAACAAATTCTTGTCAAGTTCAAAATCCGGAGGTACCTACAGCGGTGCATCTGCGGTGACAATCTTCCTGTGGGGCGCGGCACCTGTCCCGGCCTTGTCGGGATGCTTCGCCCCAGCTTGGCGAGTTTGCCCCGTCGATTCAAAGCGCGCGCTCCGTTGCGCTCGCTAGCCCTCATGGATAATGCCCGCGAACCGGTGATCGAAACCCCGGTGGTGGTGATCAACTGCCAGCGAGCCGGCCCGTCTACAGGCGTTCCCACGAAGACCGAGCAAGGCGACCTCTGGCAGATGCTCGGCGCGGCTTTTGGCGACTGGACATCGGCGATTGCTTCAAGCTTATCCCGGAGATATTCAACCTTGCCGACCGGTTCCAGCGCCCGGGTCTGGTCAACAATAAATCGCTCTTCGCCGCTCTCCGCATGTTCCGCCAACGTGCCATCAACAGAGAGAACATATTCTCACAGACACAGCCCTCCTACTCTCTGCGCTCGCAACGAATGGGCATGATATCGACTGGAATTTCATCGGGCTTGACCGGAAGCCATTTCACTTGAAATGAACCGCTGTAACCAAAGAGGGGGCCCCAAACCCGGTTTCGCACGTCCACCTTAATATGAAACTGCTGATCACTTTCTTGGTACCACTCGCAAACTTCCGCGACCCCGGAAAATGCCATGGGAAAGCTAAATCCGACTGATTTTTCGTAGAAACGCTGTGCTCCCGAACGGAGGAGAAGGCCCCCGCGTTCATCGACCGACAAATCGATATCCACTGCCAGGTGTTGATGCGTGCCAAGATAATCGACAACTCGACGGCGCTGCTCGCTGTAGATCATGTATGCGTCAAATCGCCGGGGAACGGCGGTTTCGAAGGTTCGGATCCAGGTCAGGGTTTCGCGCCCATGTTCGTCCACATATGCATAATTTTTGATCGTGAATGGTATCGATTCCCCCTGCTCAGGAAACATGATGCGGCGCCAACTGCCAATGTAAAGGAACGGCATCGTATAGAACGCACCATGCCAAATCTTCTCCATCGTTCCGGTACCGATGCAAGCCACATTGTCCCGGCTGGAGAACCCAAACCTCTGCTGGATGCGAGGATGCAGGAGCTTGAATTTTCCCCCAAGTGCCTGTTCGTAGATGGAGTTCATGATTCAGTTTTCCGGCGCTTTTCGTAGGCAGTTGCTTGCTGTCGGAAGGTTTTTCCCGGAAAGCAGACCGGCTAACGCCAAGGCTGCAACGGCGAGATTCAAGGTCACCGGGTTAAAGGCGGCAGTAAGAAAGCTCGGAGACGTAATGCTTACGCCCAGGACTGCCAAGAACATGGCGGCTAACGTGACCCAAAGCAGCCAGCGCGATTGCCAGAAAATGAGCAGCAACAAGGCAATGCAGATTTCGATGAGACCCAGCGATGTCATAATCGCCAGCAGGTGAGAATTCGGGATCCCGGCGTCGTGCAGCATCCGGAGTTCGTCTGGATCTCGATAGATCAGCTTTGGCACAAGTCCGTGATAGAGCCACACGAAGGCGACTGTCAGGCGGCACAACGAATATACAAGCGTGCGGTCACGAGAAACTTCCGGCGGAACGCCTCTCTCCATCCAAAGCCGGAGTCGATCGAAGCTCCACGCCGTGGCCCAGCCGAGCAATGGACGAAAAAACATCTTATCGATGATCCGACCAATAATGCCAAAGCGCGTTCGATAGTCATACCAGGTGATGAAGCGGATTCCGTCGCTGTCAGGTATGTACTTCCAGTAGCCCGATCCGGTTTTGATGAGCGACTTCGAATCGTCGGACCAAAATTTCAGGGCCGAGGTGCGCTGGCCTCCGGAATCGTCGCGTTCTCCTATGCTTTCACCGGCGCCTTCGATCCGAACGCCGGCGCCAATGCGAGTCGCATACAAAAATCTCTGGGGCTCATCGGGACTACCAGGTAGGTAATCGATATCTGAAAAACGGAGATCCCAGCGCTGGTGTAGCTTCGGCTCTTGGGTTTTCCCCCAAAGCTCGTCCATGCTGCCGCGGATAAGAATCTCGACATAGATGCTCATAGAATGTCTATCGCACAAGAAAGATAGCGCACCATGAAGTCATTCTATAAACTGTTTTCGTCAGGTGGCGGAACCTATTCCGACCTTGTCGGAAGCCGTGCCGCAAAGCGCCGAGGCATCAGCGTTACTCCAGCCCAAATTGTCCGTGCCCCTGCCAATTTGGAAGCTGTTTTTGTTCGCCCACAAGGTGCACACTCTTTCCCATGAAAACCAGCAAGCCGGGCAAGTTCCGCCCGCAGACTCAAGCCATTCACGGTGGCGAACCCAACCGCTACGGCGTCAACGGCCCCATCGTCACCGAAATTATCCGCTCCTCCACTTTTACATTTTCTTCCACCGAAGAAATGAAACTGTGGGCCGAAGGCAAAAACAAAGCCTACATCTACACACGCTACGGCAATCCCACTCTCTCCGTCGCCGAAAAGAAAATCGCAGCGCTCGAAGGCGCCGAAGCCGCCGTGGTCACCTCTTCCGGCATGGCCGCCATTTCCTCCGCGCTCCTTGCCGCGCTGAAATCCGGCGACGAAGTGATATCCACCGCGCAACTCTACGGCGGATCGTACCGTTTGATGCGCGACGTTTTCCCCAATATGGGT
>DATNLB010000740.1:0-4100 GCA_035603095.1 Candidatus Acidiferrales bacterium | reverse complement strand
TTCCTGAACAGATTTCAATCCGAACGATCTATCAGGTCACGCCAATTGAGGCTCCGCAGACGGAAGTTCCCATAGAGCCTGAAAAGCCTCCTGAAAAGCCCGAAGTTCGCAAGAAAGCCGAGCCGATTCCGGTTAAGCCGGCCGAGCCGGTTCGTGTCGCGAAGCTTTTCGCGCCGCAGCCGCTGCTCGCGCCGAAGCCCAAAGCTCCCGAGAAGCTGAATTCCGAGGTGCCCAAATTAGAGCCCGTCCCGGCGCGCACCAAATTAGATACTTCCACGGCTGAGCCCGAACGCCCTCGCGAGCCCGTCAAGACTGGAATGCTAAACACAAGCAACGCAGCAGAGCCGACGGTCAAGGCCGCGAGCGAAGCAGTGCAGACGGGCGGATTCGGCGATCCGCATGGATTTGCCGGCGGCGCGCCGGATGCAAAACATGGCAACGTCGCGCGCCTGGGCTCGTTCGAACTGCCTTCCGGCCCCGGTTACGGAAACGGTACCGGCGGCGCGAATGGGGCACGCGGCGTTGTGGCCAGCGCCGGTTTCGCCAACAATTCTGCCGCGAAGGCGTCTGCGAGCGGCACCCGCGGCGCAGTGCAGTCGGGCGGCTTCGGGAGCGTGGAGATCGCGCCTGCGGCGAAACCTCAAAAGCAAGCCGAACAGGCGCCGGCAATTCAGCCGGTGGTGATTTTGTCCAAACCAAATCCCGCCTATTCGGATGAAGCGCGGAAGCTGGGGATCGAAGGCGAAGTGCTGGTCGAAGTGATCTTTCTTGCGTCGGGGCAGGTACGGGCGGTTCGCGTAACAAAGGGATTGGGGCACGGGTTGGACGAGGCTGCTCTTCATGCCGCAGAGCAGATTCGCTTCAAGCCGGCTTTGCAAGAGGGGCAGGCGGTGGATTTTCCTGCCATCGCACACATCATCTTTCAACTTGCTTACTGAAGGGGGATATATGCGGGCATGGAAAATCGTGGGGACGGTGCTGATCCTGAGCGTAATGCCGCTTCGTGCAAAAGCGCAGGCTTCCAGCATCGACCAGGTGGTGGATCGGATTGTGACGCAGGAGAAGGCGGAAATGCAGATGCTCCGCCAGTATTCGCCTTTGGTGGAAACTTATATACAGATGATGCGGCCCGATCCCAAACTGGGGCCCGTCCCCGCCGGGGATAGATATTTTCTTGGCAAAGCGCAACTCGCGAACGGCGTGGACCTGGAAGCCTTTGCCGCTGATGGAGGCGGCGTCCGTCACAAGCTAAGCGGGATCAGCAGTGTTTTCACAGTTGAGTTTCTGCCGCGCGGCTTTTTGCAGATGATCTATCTGGATACGAATGGATTCGACCAGCAAAACTACCGCTTTGACTACGTTCGCCGCGAATTCCTGGGGGATGTCCGCTGCTTCGTATTTGATGTCACGCCTATGGTGAACGCCGGCAAGGGCCGGTTCATGGGACGGATTTGGGTAGAGGATCAGGGTTACCACATTGTTCGGTTCAACGGCGCCTATAACGGCGCGTCGCGCACGGATTTTTACTTTCATTTCGATAGCTGGCGCGTTCTTGCCGGTCCTCAGCAGTGGCTGCCCGCGTACGTTTACAGCGAAGAAGGGGAAGTCAAGTACGCCATGACGCGCAAGCTCACGTTCAAGTCGCAGACCCGCCTGTGGGGCTATAACGTCGGTCGCTCCAGACAAGAGCAGGAGCTGAGCAAGATTCTTGTGGAGTCCGAACGGCCGGTGAAAGATCAGGCCGAAGCCGCCAATGACTATTCGCCCCTCCAGGCGCAGCGCACCTGGGATCTCCAGGCCGAGGGTAACGTCGTCGATCGCATGGAAAACCTCGGGCTGCTCGCCCCGCGCGGTGAAATCGACAAAGTTCTCGAGACCGTCGTGAATAATCTGGAAGTCACCAACAATTTGAATATCGATCCCGAGGTCCGCTGCCGCGTGCTGACCACTTCAACGCTGGAATCGTTTACGATCAACCATACCATCGTGGTCAGCCGTGGGTTGATTGACGTGCTGCCGGATGAGGCCAGCCTGGCCACCCTGCTGGCGCGTGAACTCGGTCACATTGTGCTCGCTCATCACATTGACACCCAGTATGCGTTCTTCGATCGCATGCTGTTCGATGAAAAAGATACTTTCCGTCATTTCGGCTTCCGCAGAACGCCGGAAGAAGAACAGGCCGCGGCCCAGAAAGGCGCCGAGCTGCTGCAGAATTCGCCCTACAAAGATCAGCTGGCCGCCGCCAAGCTCTTCATCCAGGCTCTGCAGGATCGCGTGAAGGATGTTCCGAATCTGATCAGCCCGCATTTGGGCGATCGCGTTCCCAATAATTGGTCCGTCTCCCTATCCGCAAACGCAGCGCGAACCCCGGGTACACAAGGAGCGCTCCCGCAGCCGCAGTCCTCGAGTCCCGCCACTAACGGGGCTGATAATAAGGTGCTGGCTGCGCTTCCGCTGGGAGGCCGCATCAAAATGGATCCATGGAACGACGAACTGACCATGCTGAAAGCCAAACCCGTGAGTATCATCGCGGAACGCGAAAAGATGCCCTTTGAGGTGACGCCTTTTGTGATCTACCTGAGCCGCGAGCAGTCTCGCGTAACGCAGCAGGAAGCACCGGCGGTAGCCGCCGAATCGAAAGCCGATCCTGGCGTCGTGCCCGGAGACCCTGGCGTTCCCGTCGCCGATCCGAAATAAATTCATTTTCGAGGTGAATGTATTAACGGCGATAATTACGATGATTATTTGAGACGGATTTTTTGAATCTCCCACGGGCCTTGGGCGCCCAAATCTGGTAGTTTCGGTAGCGCCCTCGATTACGGTCCTGTTGGGATTTCCACAAGCTTTGCGTTTCCCACAGCTTCGGTTTGGCAGAATTATAAACGGCGCTTGACGCTATTGAAGAAACTGCTATACTTCGTCGGTCCGGCCACATGGTATCCAGGGGACGATGAGTTTTCGTCGAGCCCTCTCGGGCTCTAGGTGAGGTCAGTTACGAATACCGGATAATCTCTAGTCGAGCATCGCGCGAAGCCGCTTGTGCTTGTTTACAGGCGGATTGGCCCGGCGCTCGACGCCGGGTTTTTTATTTTCGGTTCGAAATGTTTTCGAACGTTCCGCCAGGCGCGGAACGCCCTGGGCGGTACCCAGGGCCGAGGCTCTTTGACAACTGAAGAAGCTGGCAAAAATGCTAAGCGTTTCGCTCCGACTTTTTGTCGGAACGAATGCGAAGCTTTTTAGTCCGCAAGTTCTGCTCGAGAGAGCGAATTGTGGAAAGAAGAAAAAGGCGAATTATCCGCACGAAACTCCGCGAAAAAGCAAGTCGCGGCGGCGACGTGCCGGGTAAGTTTTATGGTCAAGCTACTAAGGGCGTATGGTGGATGCCTTGGCGCCAGAAGGCGATGAAGGACGTGGCTAGCTGCGATAAGCCTCGGGGAGCCGCAAGCAGGCTTTGATCCGGGGATTTCCGAATGGGGAAACCCATACCGGTAAAACCGGTATACGGCCCGCTGAATATATAGGCGGGTGCGAGCTAACCCAGGGAAGTGAACCATCTCAGTACCTGGAGGAAAATAAATCAACAGAGATTCCGAAAGTAGCGGCGAGCGAAATCGGAACAGCCTAAACCGTCGTGCTTGCACGGCGGGGTTGCAGGACCGCGTGAGTAGAGTTACCAATCCGGAGGCTAGGTGAACCTGCTGGAAAGCGGGGCCACAGAGTGTGATAGCCACGTAACCGAAAGCTTACCGGACTCGAAGCGGTATCCTAAGTACCACGGGACACGTGTAATCTCGTGGGAATCTGGGGAGACCACTCTCCAAGGCTAAATACTCTCTGGCGACCGATAGTGAACAAGTACCGTGAGGGAAAGGCGAAAAGCACCCCTGCGAGGGGAGTGAAATAGAACCTGAAACCATATGCCTACAAGCAGTCGGAGGGCGATCTCCGGCCTTCGGGTCGGAGCCGCCTGACGGCGTGCCTCTTGCTTAATGAGCCGGCTAGTTACTCTCACAGGCGAGGTTAAGCGTAAGCGAGCCGTAGCGAAAGCGAGTCCGAATAGGGCGCATAGTCTGTGGGAATAGACGCGAAGCGGGATGATC
>DATNLB010000730.1:0-21691 GCA_035603095.1 Candidatus Acidiferrales bacterium | reverse complement strand
GGGAAGGTACCCGAGCAGATCCTCGAGCGTGTGGATTCCGCGCTGCGCGAGCAATTCGGCGCGCTGCGGGCCCACGCCTTTGATCATGCGTACTTCAGTGCCGAGGTTCATCGTTATTGACATTATGTTTATATCATTCCCGTTGCGAAGATAAGGCAGCCGCGAAACTTGCGTCCTGGCTATCCGTATCTATAGAGTGAGGGCTCCGTGTCCCAAACGAGGAGGTTTACGTGACGGGAGACCGTCTGACAGGTTCCGACAAGCGCGCGCTGATTCTTTGGGTGGTGGCGGGAATCCTCGGCGCGCTGTTCGCGTACAAATATTTTTTCCGCGCTTTCCCCGAAGCCTCCGTTAATTTTCAGGTCTCCCGCGAAGAGGCCCTGGCAAGAGCGCAGAAATTCGTCACCGGCCTTGGCGAGAACGCCGGCGGCTACGAATCCACAATTATTTTCGCGGTGGACGACAACGCCAAGGTCTACCTGGAGCGCCAGCTCGGGTTACAACAAGCCAACAAGCTGATGTCTTCCGAGCTGAATATCTGGTTCTGGGACGTGCGTTTCTTCAAACCGCAGCAGGAGGAAGAATTTCGCGTTCGCGTGAGCCCGGCGGGACAGATTGTTGGCTACAGTCACAAGATCGAGGAATCACGCGCTGGGGCGTCGCTCGATCGCGCCACCGCGCAATCCGCCGCGCAAAACTATCTGAACGCGAAACTGGGACTCGATTTGAGTAGCTGGGAGCTCCTCCCGGAAGAAGCCAATTCGAACAAGCGGCCGAACCGCCTGGATTGGGAATTTACGTGGGAAAAGCACGGCTTCCGCGCGAAGGACGCGCCTTACCGCCTGCAAGTCACCTTGCAAGGCGACAAAGTCGGCGGCAGTGAAGAATTCCTGCACGTTCCCGAAGCATGGCAGCGCAGCTACCAGCAACTTCGCGCTTCGAATCTTTTTTACAACCAGATCGCCATCATTCCTTACATTTTGCTGCTCGGCGGCGCGCTGTGGGTGGGCATCACGCTCACCAAGCACGGGCAAACAAGCTGGGGCGGGGCCATCAAGCTGGGCGCGATCGTCGCGGCGCTTTTTTTCCTGATGGAGCTGAATGAGTGGCAATTCACACGCGCCGGCTATGACACCCACGATCCTTATAGCGGCTTTGTCCTGCTCCGGCTCGGCATCGCTTTGCTGTCGGCACTTGGCACGGCGCTGATGGTGACGCTGGTGCTCCCTGGCGGGGAGCCGCTCTATCGCTCCTACCTGCCGAATCGGATGCAGCTTTCGAAGGCCTTCACGCTCCGCGGGCTTCGTTCGAAAGAATTCTTCTCATCGGCAGTTGTGGGGCTGGCGTTGGCAGCGGCACACATCGGCTTCATCGTCGCGTTTTATATGGTGGGCAGCCGTTTTGGAGTTTGGGCGCCGCAGGACCTGAACTACTCCGACGCGGTCAACACTACATTCCCCTGGATCGCGGGCGTGGCCATCGGCCTGATGGCCTCGACCAGCGAGGAATTTCTGTTTCGTCTTTTTGCCATCCCGTTCGTAGAGCGCGTGACGAAGTCGCGAATCCTGGCCGTCATCTTGCCGGCGTTTTCCTGGAGTTTTCTCCACAGCGCCTATCCGCAAGAGCCTGGCTACATTCGGGGAATCGAGGTCGGCATCATCGGCGTCGTTGCGGGAATTGTGATGTTGCGCTGGGGCATCCTGGCGACGCTCATCTGGCATTACACGGTGGATGCGTCGCTGGTGGGGTTGTTGCTGGTCCGTTCGAACAGTCTCTACTTTAAGATATCCGGCGTGGTCGTGGGCGCCGCCGCTCTTGCCCCTTTGGTTTTTGCCTGTGTTTCCTACCTGGCTCGTGGTGGATTCGAAACCGGTGAAGACCTTCTCAATCGCGCGGCGCCCGAGCCGGAAATTGATCTGACCACCGAATCTGCAACTGCAACTTCTGAGGTCAAATCAAGCGGTTACGAAGCTCTTTCTCCCGGCATGATCGCTTTCCTGGCCGTCTGCCTGCTTGCCGGCGGCGCGCTGGCGTGGCGGCTCAAGCCGGAGTCCATTGGCGATTACCTGAAGCTGTCGATAGACGCGCGAACGGCTCGGGCGCGCGCCGATCAACTCATGCACCAGCGCGGCGTCGATCCAAAGGCGTACTACCGCGCCGCCGTGTTCGTCAACAATGCTGACCCATATGCAAACGAATATCTGCGGGAGCGTATCGGCATTGCGGGAGTCAACGCCATCTACTCGGGACAAGTTCCGGCTGCTCTCTGGCGCGTGCGCTATTTCCGCGACAGCCAACCGGAAGAATTCGCGGTCGTTCTGAAGCCCGACGGGTCACTTCATTCGGTGTGGCATAAACTGGCCGAAGAAGCGCCCGGCGCATCGCTCGACAAGGACCAAGCCCTGGCCCGCGCCGAAGAATTTCTTCGCCGGGAAAAAAACCTCGACCTGAAGGGCTGGTCTTTGGTTGGAGACGAGTCAAAAAAGCAGCCGCACCGCATCGATCACACCCTGACCTGGGAGCAAACGCAACCCCTCGACTCCGCGCAAGCGCCGGCCGCAAACTCCCAAGATCACGCTCATGCACGCGTCGAGCTCAAGGTATTGGGAGACGAGGTCACAAATTATCGAACCTACGTCCACATCCCCGAAGGCTGGGAGCGCAAACAAGAGGAGCGAAGCCTTTCCCGGATCATCATTTCCATCGTAATTCCTATCCTGTTTTACGCCGGGCTGGCCCTGACGGCCCTGATTGTGCTTTTGAAAAACCTGCGGTCGCCATTGGCGCGCTCGATCCCCTGGAGAAGAATCGCATTCTGGTCGATTTGGGCTCTCGCCGGATATCTCGCCGTATTCGCTCTTGGAAATATCCTCCCCAGCGCGTTAAGCGCTTACGACACGGGCAATCCGCTCAAATTGACGTATGCAGGGATTGCCATCCTCGCGCTGCTCGGCGCTCCGCTCTACGTCGGCGGAATCGCGCTGCTCTTCGGCACGGCGTGGTATTTCGGCAGCCGTGCGTTCGGCGAAGAACGTCTGCCGGGCTGGGCCGGGATGCCATCGGCTTACTATCGCGATGCGCTGTGGATCGGAGTGGGTGGGTCCGCGGGGCTGTTCGGCCTGCAACACCTCCTTGCGGCTGCTACGAACCACTGGCCGACGGTGCATCGCTCGATGGGAGCGTCCTTCGGCCATGACTTCGACGCCATCTTCCCCTTCGGCTCGATAATTGGCGGGACGTTGGTGCGCAGCTTGTTTTACACAGGTCTAGTCGCTGCGGTTGCGTCTTTCGTTGCGGCACAAATACGGCAGCCTGGGCTTCGCGTATTAATTTTCCTGCTGGGCGCTCTTGCCCTCACGGGCGGAAACTGGGGAAGCGCCGCCGACCTTGCACAAGGACTCCTGACGCAACTCATCCAGCTCAGCGTTCTCGCCTTCGGCGTGCGCTACGTTATGCGCTTTAACATTCTCGGCTGCTTCCTCATCATCGCCGGCACTTCCTTGTTCGGCGGCGCCTCTGAGTTGCTCTCGCAGCCGGATTCGTTCTACCGCGCGAACGGCTATGCTGTTCTGCTCGTGCTCGTTCTCATTTTCGCGTGGCCCTGCGTAGCGTGGCGTATGCGCGGTTCGGCAAGGGTCGTCTGAACAGCCGGCTCAGGCCGCTGGCCACCAATTGAGGGCTCAAATCTGGCCTGCGAGTCTCATTTGAATGGTTTTCTTGAAACAAAATCCACAGATTCACCGTTGTTATAGTGGGAAGCGGTGCTCACCCAAGGGCATAGCCGTGCGTCCAAATTGGGTGGTCGTGTGGTGCGCAGCGTTTAGGCGTGTGCTGGAATTTGAGTTAAGGTGTTGTTTTACAAGCGGCAACACCGGCGCACGCGAAAAGAAAGCGAAATATGCCGCTCCCCAATTGGGCTTTGGCTTTGGCCGACTACAACGGACGCTCGGGTAGCACAGACGCCACCCTGGCATCGGTGATCTCCTTGTCCCACCTCGACGAGCGGGCCCTGGTTGCGGAAGCGCAAACGGGAAGTCGTGCGGCTTTCGAGGAATTGGTGCGGCGCTTCGACCGGGACGTCCTGCGTCTGGCCTTGAATCTCATGAAGCGCCCCGAGGACGCCCGGGACGTCTACCAGGAAGCATTCCTCAAGGTCTACCGCAATCTCCACCGTTTCCGCTTCGAGTGCAGCTTTTACACCTGGCTGTACCGCATCGTCACCAACGTTTGCCTGGACCATCTGCGCCGCCGTCAGGCGCGCCCCGAAGATCAGGCTCCCGAGTTGAATTCCGGCCTCCACGAGGAGGGCATCAGTGATTTTTTCGAGCGCCAGCGTGAAAAACGTCCGACGCTGGACCCGGAACGAACGTTCATCGGCCAGGAAATCAAGGCGCGCATTGCCCTAGCCATGGAGCGCCTGTCCCCTCGCGAACGCATTGTTTTTGAGATGAAGCACTATCAGGGCCTGAAGCTCCGGGCCATCGGTGACGCCCTGGGAACGACCGAGGAAACCGTGAAGAATTCGCTTTTCCGCGCCACGCGCAAACTCCGCCATGAGTTGGGAGGCCTGCGATGAGCGCTTTTGAAAAGAGTGTGAAGTGCGAAGACATTGCGCCGCTCCTGGTTTTCTATGCGTGCAATGAAGTCAGCGACAGGGAACGCAAGCAGATTGATGCACACGTGGCGAGTTGCCCAGCGTGCGCCGCCCAGCTTGCCGAAGAGAGCCAGCTCCAGGAAGCCATGGTCGCTGCTCCGCAACCCGCCGATGAACTCGATTCTTCCGGTATCCTGCTCTCGCAGTGCCGTAGCGAGCTTGCCGAAGCCCTCGACGATCTTTCCGCACCTCCCATCCAGGAACACTGGCGTCCCTTCGGATGGCTGCGCCGCTGGATGGCGCTGCGTCCCGCCTGGAGCGGCGCAGTCCTGGTCCTATTCGGGATCGTGGTTGGAGTACAAGTTCTTCCGTGGCTGCGGAACGGCAACAACGGCAACACCAACGGTCAGGCCATGAACGTCATGGCCAAGCCTCGTCTTACAGACGATCAGCTTTCGAAGATGGTTGTCGGAGGCATCAATTTTCCGCCCTCAACGGGTTCTGGCTCACCCGACGTGCAACTTCAGCTTAGCGCCGAAGAACCGCTGGTTCTGAACGGCAATGTTCAGGACAGCGATATGCGCCGCGTACTCACCTACGTGGTTGAAAATGGCGAGCGCTTCGACGCCGGTGTGCGCCTCGATTGCCTCGAAGCCCTGAAGGCTGCTTCGCGGGATCAGCAAGTGCGTCAGGCCTTAATCGCCGCGGCTCGCAAGGATCAGAATCCCGCAGTGCGCATGAAGGCCCTGGAGTCGCTCCGCGATGCGTCATCGAATGATGACGTCCGACAGGCTTTGCTCGATGCGCTGCAGCATGACGGCAATCCAGGCGTGCGCGTTGAAGCCGTCAATGTTCTTGTGGGATCTTTGCAGCACCGCGAATCGGAAGAGACAGCGCCCGAAGTCTCCGACGCCACCCCAGTGAAAAAGCCAGACCGTCCGGAAGAAGACCAGTCCGTGGAGCGAGTGGTTCGCGCTCTGCAGCAGTTGCAGCACCGGGATCCCAGCCGCTACGTGCGGTTGCGCAGCGCCGCTGCCTTGCGGCAGATTGGCCCACGCGAAGTGCAGTAACCGTTTAGAAAACTCGTTCAACGATGAACACACGTTTCGAACAAGGGATTTTTCCTGCCGCGCGCCGTTTGGCGCTGTTTCACGTCCTGGCGATCCTTTTTTTTCTAACACCGCTCGCGCCACCGGTCTTTGCGGCCGAAGCCAAAGAACCAGCGGCCACCGAGCCTACCCAACCTACTGAGCCGGGTTCGCAGCATGCCTCCGTTGTTCGCAGCGACATGCTGGGTACCAAAGATGGTCTGACGCTGCGGCTGACGACGGATCTCGGGTCCGTAAACATCGTCCCACTGGAGGCCGGTGCCGCGCCCGTGGTGCGCTATACCGTGCGCATCGAAACCGATGCCCGTGGTCCCGCCGCTCAGCTACTCCTTGATACTTACTCTCTCAAGGCCAGGTCGGTTTCCTCCGGCGTGGAAATCACCGGCATGCTTTCGCCGCAAGCGGCGCGCTCGGCTGATGCGCAGTTCTGGGTGCAGTTTGAGGTCGCCGTGCCGCGCGGCTACAACATCGAAGTGAACACCGAGGCGGGCGACATCACGACAGGGGACATCGGTGGGACGGCCGCCCTTCACACCCAGGGCGGAAACATTAAGACGGGGCGCATCGCTGGTTCAGGAATCCGCGACGCTTCGTCCGGGCGCTCCGCCGCCAAATTGGAGACGGAAGGCGGCCACATCCAGGTTCTCGATGTCGCGGGCGACCTCACCGCCTTCACCGGGGGTGGGCACATCAACGTGGGCAACATTGCGGGAGACGCTTCGCTGCGCACCGGAGGCGGCCATATCCGCGCCGGCCAAATCGGAGGGCGTGCCGATCTGGAAACCGCCGGCGGCAATATCACCGTCGCTCATGCTGGGAATTTCGTCAGCGTACGTACCGGTGGCGGGCAGATCGATTTCGGCGAAGTGCGCGGCTCGGTGCACGCCCAGACCGGCGGGGGCGGGATTCGCGTCATGTACGTTTCCGGCCCGATGGAACTGGAATCGAGCAGCGGCAGCATTTGCCTGACGCGCGTTGCCGGCGCTCTGCAGGCGGCTACTTCCGGCGGCACGATTACGGCCTGGATTAATCCGGATTCACCGCCCGGAGGCGGAAACGTGCGGCTCGCGGGTGCATCGCAGCTAGCTTCCGGCAACGGCGACATCCTCGTGTTTTTGCCGCGGAATCTCGCCGCGACTATCGACGCCACCGTGGCAAACGGGGGCGAACGCCACATCGAAGCAGATCCCGCACTGCACTTGACGATGCAGGCGTCCACCAATGGTTCCGGTCCCCTGCACGCCACGGCTGTTTTGAATGGCGGCGGCGCCCCGCTCAAATTGCGGACCACGTCCGGGAAAATTCGCCTGCAGTTCCTGGATTCGGAGATTGCTCTTCACGAATCGCTCGTCCGCGAGCAGGTGGACCGCCTCAACAAGAGACTGACGGAAATTGGGTTCTCGCAGCCCCCTTTTCCGGGCGAAGTAGGGCCAACAGCACCGGCCCCGCCCGAAGCGCCGATTCCCCCCGAAGCCAAGGCGGACTGGCTCGAAAGCTGGCTCGTGAATTTGGAAATCACCTTCAGGGGAGGCATCACCGAGGATCCGGGGGATTTCCAGAAGCGGCTGGTTAATTTTCCAAAGCCTTCGTACCCGGCGCTCGCGCAACGCGCTGGCTTGCAAGGCATCGTGAAGCTCCAGGTGCGCGTGAAAAAAGACGGCAGCGTCGAGGTGCAGAAACTTCTTGAAGGCGATCCGGCGCTCGCCGATGCCGCCATCGCGGTGGTAAAGCAGTGGCGGGCAAAACCGGCCTCAATTAACGGCAAGCAGGTCGAAGTTATTTCGACCGTGACATTTAATTTTCAGTTGCACTGAGCGGCAGCCGCCTCGGCGCAGCGAGTTTCGTTCGGGTCCTCGATTTTTAGTTGGTAGCACGTACTCGAAGGGGGTAGAACGTTATGCTTCGTCCATCTCTCCGCGCGACTGCTCTATGTGTATTGCTTCTAGCCGCTGTTTGGGCCGTTCCCAGCTTCGCCATCAGCAAGGAGTTCAATCAATCCTATCCGCTGCAACCCGGCGGTTCCGTTGAGCTGCAGAACGTCAACGGAACTGTCGACGTGCAAGGTTGGGACCGCAACGAAATCGAAGTCCACGCGGTAAAGACGGCGAAACACAAGGAGTCCGATCTTGAACGCGTTGCCATCGAGGTTGACGCCAAGCCGGACGCCATCTCCATCGCCACTCGCTATCCACAAAACGAGGGCGTGGAAGTAGCCGTGGAGTATACCATCCATGTTCCGCACGGCGCGCGCGTCGAGCATATCGGCACGGTGAACGGCACGCTGCGCGTTGCCGGCGTTGAAACCGTGGAAGATCTGCACACGGTAAACGGTAATATCGAAGTGTTTGAGGCCGGCGGGAGCGTCCATGCGCACACTACCAACGGCAACGTCCACCTGGAGTTGGCGCGTCTTCCGGAGAAGACCGGCGCCATCGCTGAAACGACGAACGGCTCTCTGGTTCTGGCCGTGCCGTCCGACATGCAAGCGGACGTCGAAGCTCGCTGCCTGAATGGAAACTTCTTTTCCGAACTGCCTATTACGATGGAGAGTTCCCAGCGGCCCCGGGAGATGCATGGCAAATTGGGACACGGCGGCGCACCGATTCATTTGCGCACCGTGAATGGCGGGATTCGCGTGGTCATTCTAAGGTCGACCGTCTGACGCTTTTCCTTTTGCTGCGTCTAACCGCTGAGGGAGGATGGGACGAAAATGAACAAACGAAATTTGCTTGTTATGGTGGGAGCCGTGGCCCTCGGGCTAGTGCTCATGGCCCTGCCCGCCAGTTCCGCAAGGCAGCAAAAGCCAGGTGATTCTACGATCGCACGCTTGCAACAAAGGATCGATGAGCTGCAGGCAAAATTGCAGGCGCAGCTTGAGAACGGGCAAAATCATGTGGCGGAACTCGCCGACGCGGACGCGCTCGAGGAGTCGGGGCAGGCTGTGGTCATAGAGGATCAAGACCCGACACATATCGAAGTCCTGCCAAGCATCGAAAATGATCAGTTTAATATGGTGTTCGGCGACGATGGTTCAAGCTGGCTCGGCGTCGAAACCCACGAAGTGACCGCCGACAAGGCTAAGGAGTTGAAACTTTCAGCCGAGCGCGGCGTGGTCCTGGGAAAGATCGTTCCGGACAGTCCCGCGGCCAAGGCCGGCCTCAAGGAAAATGACGTGGTGACGGAAATCAACGGACAGCGCGTCGAAGGCGCGGCGCAGTTTCGCCGCATGATCCACGAGATTCCTGCGGGCCGCAGCATCCAGCTCACCGTGTGGCGCGATGGGCGGACGCAAACCATTAACGCGACTCTCGGTAAATCCGAAGAGCGTCATCACTCCATGAAGATGGTGGCGCCGACGCCTGGGACCTTCGCTTTCCGCATGCCGGAGATCCCGGAAATCCCTTCGATGGAATGGGACGGCGGCAGGTTCCTCGGCGGGCAGCCCCGGCTGGGCATTGATGCCGAAGATCTCAGCGGACAGCTCGGCGCATTTTTCGGAGCTCCCGATGGCGAGGGAATACTCGTACGCGATGTCAACTCCGGTTCGCCTGCGGAAAAGGCCGGCGTGAAAGCAGGCGATGTCATCGTCTCGCTCAACGGCGAGCGTATCCGTTCCGCCGGCGAGCTTCGCGAAAAACTCTCGGCGAAGCGCGAAGAGAAGGATCGCACCGTGAAGCTGGGCGTTTTGCGCAGCAAGAGTGAGGTTTCGCTCACTGTTGAGTTGCCGGCACCCGCCGCGCATACCAAACGCCTCGTCTCGCGTCGCACCAGCATCTAGTAGCAGAGGCACATTTCGCGAAGGCCCCCGACGGTGCTGTCGGGGGCCTTTTTCATTCCGAGTTTTTTCACGAATCCACACGTGGCGGAAACTGACTCCGCACTCAAATACAGTCGGTTCAATCTCAATCCATCGAGTTTGTCCGGGTGATTTCTCCGAAGCTCGCGGACGCGTTCATGTCTCTTCCGGTGGCAACTCAGAGAGCGACGCATCGAACGCGGCGTAGTGATGGTGGGGCTCGTCCGGTTCGTTGAGCGCCGTTCCATCGCGTTCCACCCAGGCGTGCGCTTCAAACTTTTCTTTTTCCTTTCGAGTGCCAATGCGCAGTTGCGACGGTATTCCCTGTCGCCCGAGAAGCCACCAGAGAGTCAGGGATTTCGCCAAGCAGGAAGGATGGACCAGCGCGTGCCGGTCCGCGGCATTGACCATGTGTGCGGTCAACGCCGTAATCTTGCTCGCAAGAGCGGCGTCAGGCTCCGGATTTGCCTTCGGAAGGAATCGCTGCAGCGCCGCTTGCGTCTCTCGGAAACCGCGCCATCGCAGACTCAGGGCGACCAGCGGCAGCAGCACCACGGCGCGCAGAAAAAGTCCCCGCGCCGGGCGCTCCAGCGCGCTAAACCGCCGGAGCCGTTCCCACATCCGCCGGGAGAACTTGGAGCAACCCGCTGTCCACGAGCCGGCTCAGAAGTTCCGTCAGGTTGGAGCGGAGCAACTCCGGCTCGACATCGAATTCTTCAAGAAGCTCTTGGTAGGCCGCGTCAATGTTCGGCGAACCCGTCACGAGCTGCCACATTCGCGTGCCGGTCTCGTCCAAGCCGAAATACTGCTCCGTCTCGAGATTCAGCAAAACCGATTCCCGATCCAAAATGCGGACCAGCACGTGGCTCGGCGCAGCGGCTCGGTCCGTGAATGAAACCATCGGCACTGCTCCTCCCGCCTCGATCTTGATTAGGACTTCTTCTTCTTCACATTGACTTTGGTGTCGATGCCCGGAGCCATCAATTGAAGCTGTTCGAGCCCCTGCTTGGCCTGTTGGCCCCATGTTCCGTTGGGGTCGAGCTCGACCGCCTTTTGGTACGCTTCAATGGTTCCCGGCGCGAACTGCACTTCTTCTTTATCGCCAACTTTCTTCGTCGTCATCTTGTAAACCAGCGAAGCACCCAGGAGATACCACGTCTGCGCGTTTTTTGGATCGAGTTCCGCGGATTTCTTCAGCGGTTCGACGGCATCGCCCAAGCGATTCGCGTTGTACAAGCTGATCCCAAAGTTGCGCCACGCCGTCGCAGCATTGGGCGGATCAAGTTCCGCGCTCTTGGTATACGCGGCTTTGCCTTCGTCGATCTTTCCCGCGCGTGCCAGCACGTTGCCCAGGTTGTTGTAATGCCCCGGCACATCGGGTTTGGCGGCGATGGCCTGTTGGTACGCTTGAGCGGCGTCGTCGTTACGGCCCGCGGTGTCGTAAGCTTCTCCGAGCTTGAACCACACCAGATGCGCGTTGGGATCTTTCTCCACGAGGTTCTTCGAAGCCTCCTGGAATTCCTTGACAGCCTGATCCGAAAGATCATTCAACTTTTGCTTAAGCGCATCGCGCTGGTCCGCAGGCGCCTTCTGCAGATCAATCTTCGCCTGCTTCTCTTGATCGATGAGCGCGTTGCCCGCGGTGAAGTGCGCTTTGAGCCCCTCCATCTTGCTTTTCGCCTCTTCCGCTTTCTTCACCTGTTCCTGTGCCGCGGCACCCTGCTTGCCAACAATGTCCTTGAAGTTCAGATCAACCTTCGCGTCTTCACCGCTTTGAACTCTGCACTGGGCCTCATAGGGAGCCTGTTTGTCATTAGGCGGCGGAAATAAGATAAAAAGGGTGTAGATGCCCGGACGCAGATTCGGCAGGCTAAATTTGCCTCCGCCATCTGTCTTGATCTCCTGCTTTGCGCCCTGGTCACTGACCGCTCGAACGGTAACTTCGGCCCAGGGCTTCCCATTCACATCCATGATGGAGCCGCTGACCGACCCCATTTGGGCCGCTGCCCCCGGTGCAAGTGCGGTGGCCAGCGCGGCCACCAGGATTGCGGCGAGCACCCACGACTTATGAAAACTCTTCATGCTCCATTCTCCTTTTTCACAGGGGAGCCCCACCCCGAGTTTCCGGGCCATGTGCGCCCCATTATCTCTCATTCGGGCCAGATTCCAAGTTCAGCGCCCGGCAGAAATCGTTCGCCGGTAGGGAATGGGGTCCGGCACGCCGGCCTCCGTAAATGCGCGCAAGCGCAGCAGGCAACTATCGCACGCGCCGCAAGCGGTATCTTCGTTTTGATAGCACGACCAGGTTAGATGCAGTGGCGCGCCCAGCTCGATGCCCCGCCGTATGATCTCACTCTTTTTCAACGTGATGACCGGCGTTACGATTTCGATCTGCGTTTCCGGCCGCGTTCCCACGCGGATCAATTCCTGGAACACGCGGTAATATTCCGGCCGGCAATCCGGATAGCCAGAACTGTCTTCCGCCACCGCTCCGATGTAAATTGCTCCCGCGCTGATCGCTTCTGCCCAGCTCACTGCCACGGAAAGAAAATGAGCATTCCGAAACGGAACGTACGTCACGGGAATCGCGCTGCCATGCGGGCCGGGCACACCCAATTCATTTTCCGGAACGGAAATGCTCTTGTCGGTGAGTGCCGATCCGCCGATCGCGCGAAAGTGATCGAGTTGCACCACCAGCCGTTCGCGCACGCCGTGGAAATTCGCAATGTCATCGAACGCGCGCCGTTCGCGCTCCTGAGTGAGCTGGCCGTAGCTGGCGTGCAGCAAGGCAAGGTTTGATGCGCCGTGGCGTTCGCGCGCAATCGCCAGGCTCACACACGAGTCCATCCCGCCGCTCAAAAGCACCACGGCTTTGCGAGAATCGTTCATCAAATCTCTCTTCAATTCCACCGCCCCTGCTTTCCGAATTTTTCTCTGCGAAATCTCCGCGCCCTCTGCGTTGTCCTTTTCTCTCCTTTTTTTCTTCACGCGCAAGTCAAACGCCCTTGGCTGCCGGGTCCCAAACGAACTTGTGCAGTTGCAGCCCCAGCCGCACCGGCAGTCCGTCAGCCAGTATCCATTCCACGAGCACGCGTGGCTCCAGGCCCTGCCACTTCCCTTGCGGATCTTCGAAGACTGGTGAGAACAAAACCTGTTTCACCTGCCGCGCCAGGCCGTGCTGCGACGTAAACTCGCGCGCGAACTCATAATCGCGCCGGGTGGACAGCACGAACTTTACTTCATCGTTTTCCGACAGCACCTCGAGATTGCGCATCTCGAAGGTATCCGGCTCGCCTGAATCGGGGCACTTCACATCCACAATCTTGATGACTTCTCGCGGCAGCCTTCCGATGAATCGCTCGCCGCTTGTCTCGATCATGACCGCGTACTTCGCAGCGAGCAGTTTCTCCGCGAGCGGATAAATTTCTTCCTGCAATAAAGGTTCCCCGCCCGTCAATTCCACCAGTGGAACGGAAGCTTGTGAGCCCGGCATTTCTCCGCGGCCCCCAGCCAGTTCATCCACGCGCGCAAAAACTTCCTCGACGCTCATTTTCTTTCCGCCGTGGAATGCGTACGCGGTATCGCACCAAGTGCAGCGCAGATTGCAGCCCGTCAAACGCACGAATATGCACGGCAGGCCCGCGCGCGTGCCTTCGCCCTGAATCGACTTGAAAATTTCCGTGATAACCATGACTTTGGAAAGCGGCGACTCCGGCCTTTGCAACCTACGCCCGGTTGGAATTCGCCTTGCGCCCGCTCCGGCGCGACAACCAGTAAATCATTCCGAAAAAAAGAACCATCGCGACAATCAGCCGCGCATAGCCCGGCGCTATTCCGATGAATCGCAGGACAACAATGTAGCCCGCCGCCACAAGCAGCGCAGGAATCATAATGATAAAAAACGATCGATTCATAGGCTCACCCGTTTTCCATGCAGCTAGGCCCCGGGCCGGTACTGCGCCCGGCTTGTATCCGTTTCCCACAAAATGACGTCCGTGACGCGCGCACCGGGCGGCAGCTCCTTCAATTGCCGCGTGACCTCATCGTAGAAATACTTTGCCACGTTTTCCGCCGAAGGGTTCACGGTCTTGAACGGTTCGAGATCGTTCATGAACTGATGGTCGAGCCTCCCCATGATCTCGCGGATCACCTGCTTGAGCCGTGTGAAGTCCACCAAGAGTCCGATCGAATCCAGTTGCGCCCCTTCGAGCGTCACGCGCACGCGATAATTGTGTCCGTGGACATTCTCGCACTTGCCTCGGTATCCGCGCAGGGCATGACCTGCCGAAAAAGTCTCTTCTACGCTGACTTGAAACATGGTTCTCCAAAATGGCGCTACCCGCTTGCCGCGGATCTCCCTGGATCGTGGCCCTTCAGAAGGGACTTGCCGACTGGGCCCCCAGCCGCTTGTGCGCACCTTTCACGTCGAGAAACCGGGCCACATCGGCGAGTTCGTGCGTCACTCCGTATCGTGGCAGCGACTCCAAGAAAATTTTACCATAGGGCATGCGCCGGAGGCGCGTATCCAGCAGCGCGAGCACGCCACGGTCCGTCTTTGTTCGAATCAAGCGCCCAAATCCTTGCTTCAGCGCCAGCACCGCCTGCGGCACTTGAAATTCCGCAAACGGGTTGCGACCGTCGTCCTGAAGTGCGCGCACTCGCGCCGCCACGATCGGGTCGCTCGGCACCGCAAACGGCAGCCGGTCGACGATGACGCAGGATAACTGCTCGCCGGGCACGTCCACGCCCTGCCAGAAGCTCGCGGTCGCAAACAGCACCGCGGCCTCGGTGTTCTTGAATCGCTCCAGCAGCACAGAGCGCGGCGCCGTGCCTTGCAACAACAGCGGAAATGGCACGCGCGAACGCACCCGTTCGAACAAATCCTTCATTTGCGAATAACTGGTAAACAGGCAAAACGCCCGGCCCTGGCTCAGCTCCAACAATTGCACGATTTCATCCGCGGCCTTCGCCGGGAACCCCGCGTCGCGGACGTCCGGCATCTTGCGAGGCAGGTAGAGTAGCGCCTGTTTGGGAAAATCAAACTCCGGCGGCAGCGCGCGATCCTTCGCGTGATCGATGCCCAGGCGCTGGCGAATGAAGTCGAAGCGCCCTCCGACCGTGAGCGTTGCGGAGGTCAGAATCACCGTGTCAAATTTTTCAAAGAGCCGTTCCCGCAGAATCTGGCTGATGTCGATCGGCGTCGCCGTCAGAAATACGCCTTTATTTCTCCGCTCATACCAGTAGACGAAATTCCGCTCATTCGATTCGAACAAAAATAACAGCTCCTGGCGCAGCTCGAAGCTCCGGCGCGCGATGCGCGTCAGTTCTTCCGGCTTCGCCGTGAGCGCCGCAAATTCCGTCTCCATGCTTTTCAGCGACGTCACCAGCGCATCGTAAGCTTCGCGGTTCTGCTCCAGAAACGCTTCGCGCTCGTTTCTCAGGAACGAGAATCGCCCTTCGCGCGGCGGAAACAATTCGAAAAACCCGCGGCTGCGCTCGCGGATCCGCTGCGTCTTTCGCAGCAGCGACGGGGTGCCAAGTTGCAGCAAGCGCAGCGTTTGGTCGGCATCGCGGGCCAGCTCTTCGAACCGGAAATTTGAAATCTGCCGCCCGAAATAGTCGCTGGCCACGTCTTCCATCTCGTGCGCTTCGTCGAAAACCACCGCCGAGTATTCTGGCAGGATGCTGCCGAAATCATCCTGCTTCAGCGCCAGGTCCGCGAAAAACAAATGATGATTTACGATGATCAGGTCGGCTTCCTGCGCGCGCTGGTGCATGCCCGTCACAAAACAGGGATTAAACGACGGGCAATTCTTGCCCGTGCACGTGTCCCTTCTCGCGTCCAGCCTTCCCCAAAGCTCCGAATCATCCGGCAGGAACGTCAGCTCCGAGCGGTCGCCGGTCTCCGTTAATTTCGCCCAATCCTTGATCTGGCGGAAGGCATCCAGCTCCTCCATGCCCCTTAGCAGCGCTTGGTCCTGCATCTGATTTAGCTTCGAGATACACAGAAAATTAGCGCGCCCTTTCATCACCGCAACTTTCAGGTTCGGCGCAAAATGTTTTTGCAGAAAAGGAATGTCCTTCTGGTAGAGCTGTTCCTGCAGCGACTTCGTCGCCGTGGAAATCACCACGCGCCGCCCGCTGCAAATCGCCGGGAGTAGATAAGCCAGCGTTTTCCCCGTGCCTGTGCCCGCCTCCACGATGGCGTGATGATGCGTCTCGAACGCATCGTGTACCAATTCCGCCATCACCAGTTGCGCCGGCCGGTATTCGTAATCGGCGCCGACCGCTGTGCGGTCAAAGCCTGCCAGCATGCACTTTTCGAGGAATCCTCCCGGGCCAAATACCTCCTGCATCGAGGGTTTCGCCGATTCCTTATCAGCCGCCTCAGCGGCGCCTTCCGGCGCGCTTCCGGCTACCGTAGGGTCATCCTCGAGGGGCACATACCCGTAGTCGGCAGCCTTTGTCGCACGCTTGACCTTCGCCCCCACGGAATCCGCTGCCGAATTGGACGCACGCTTTGCCAGAAATCCGCCTTTACTCTCACCTATCGAAACAGAGAGAGCAGTTACGATAACATACCCTTCCCCTCCGCTCGGTCAGAGGCCGCCCTTTGGCGGCTGGACGTTGTATCTCTCTTAATTCAGGGCCTTTAAGAACTGAACAAGCTCGCTTCTTTTGCACTGCCCTCCCGCTCTCTCACTGCGTTACACTCGGCAGCGGAGATTTTCAGCGTGTTCCTTTCCAGGAGGGAACGCCAACTAACCTGTCATGGGGTGCCACATGAATCGCAGCAAAGCTCTTTCGTTTCTTCCTGTTCTCTTCTTCGCCGCCTTCTCCCTGACTGCGTGCAGCGGCCCCAAAACGGGCTGTACCGTTAACTGCGGCGGCGGGGGAACAGCCACCGTAAACTTGACCCTGGTCTCGGACGCTCCTCCTGCCAGTCCTTCCCTCCTTTCTTACAAGGTCACCATCTCACAAGTTACTCTCACTCCTGCGACCGGGACTGCCTTTACCTTCACACCTAATCCTGCGCCCGTCCTTGAGCTTATGCGCTTGCAGAGTGACTCGGTCCTCGTCGGTACTCTCCTCAATGTCCCAGCCGGAAACTACAGCAGCATGTCGCTTTCGCTTGGCAGCCCTCAAATCACTTTTCTCAACAACACCAGCGCCACGATTACTAATGCTTCTTCTGTTCCAGGCACTTGCGTTGTCGGAGCCATCTGCACGATAAGCCCCAGCGTCTCCGGCCAGCCTCAAGTCTCCGCGACGCCGTTTCCCATCACTCTCTCAGCAAATGCCAAGATTGGCCTCGGCATTGACTTTAATCTGAACAACTCCATAACCGTCACAGGTGGAATAATGACGGTCACCTTTACGCCTGCAACCGTCGGCACCAACGTTCTCTCCGCCTTCAATCTGCCCCGCAACTCCAACCTTACCGGTAGCCAACTGGACCTCATCGAGGACTTCGTCGGTGTGGTCAGCGTCAGCGGCCAGAATGTTACCCTCACTTCTCCAACTCGGGGAACCATCACCGCTTCGACCTCCACGAGTACTGCCTTCGATCCAGATCCGTCCGTTTCGCTCTGCGCCACTCCTTCCTCTGCCTGTGTTGTTGCTAACCAGGTGGCCAGCGTCGACGCCATTCTTAACTCCGACGGCACGCTTTCCATCCAGGAATTCGAGCCGTTGCTCAATGCTGCGAAGGATGTCGTCGAAGGCACCGTTGTAGCAATCAACCAAACCGGTCAAACTCAATTCACAATCGTCACTACTGACAAAGTCCAGGCCGCCACGGGTTCTCTCATCGGAGGTTTAAATGTCGGGGACCCCCTTACGGTTAACATCGCCCTAAATCCGAATCCCTTTCTTGTGGATACGAAGGGACTGATGGTTCGTCAGAACTTCTCTGGCTCGGTCAGCAATTTTACAAACTTCAATAACACTGCGGCCATTCACTTGGGACAGACGGTTGGCGTTCACGTCACCAGTTTTACCGGCGCCACCGCGATCGCCTCCGCCTCTTGCAACACCGATACCGTTACCCTGCGCTGGTCGCGGTTCACCGCTACTCCAACGTCACAAGCGAGCCCGACCTTCGATGTCAATACCATCCCCGCTTACTTCAACATTACGCCGGCAAGTTTTTTTGAGGTGGAGACTTTCCTTGGCACACCCGGCGCGGATGGCGTCACCAATCTGGAAGGGATCACGGATGTCAATGGTATCAAGGAACCCACTCCCGTCGCCATCCGCGCGCTCTATCTGGAAAACTCCACCAACTCGGCGGCCCCGGTGTTTTTCGCCGCAAAAGTCCGGCAGCACTAACCTGAACAATTTCTCCGCCTCCGCAAGAGGCAACGGGCTCCCCGGCCTTGTCGGGGAGCCCGCCTTTTTAGGTAACTCGTTAGAGCGCTCTCGCAAGAAAGCACTTGACCTCTTTTTGTCCTAAAAACTGAAAACTTAAGAACTGAAAACTCTTCTCACGCCGGCACCGCCCCGCCCACCGTCGTATTCGGCGGCAGCGGCGGCGAGTACGGGGCAGACGGCACGCTCGGCGCAATCACCGGCTGGAAGCGCCGGTAAACCACCAGGGAAATCGCACCGATTCCCCAGAACGCCGCGCCATACTTAAACACCCAGCCGACGTGCGGGATGATCGTGAACAGCCGCACGATGACAACTCCCACGGCCATCCGCCCGATCAATGGCCAAAGTTCGCTCGTGCGCCCCATCAGCCATTGCCCAACTACAGCTCCGATGATCACCGCCCCGAAATATAAGGACCCATACCAAAGAGACAGCGTCGCCAGCCCGACAAACAATCCCACGACCGTGACGCACGCAATGCACGCCGCAATCGGCAGCCCGAATCCGACCAGCACGCCGAGCCCCGCCGAGGCACCGTAATTCACCGCCGCCTTCACTGCATCCGCCGAAAACTTCGGCATCAAGGCGAACAGCACCAGTCCGAACAAGACGTACGCCGCCGTCCAAATCACCTGCCAGATGTAGTAGTGCACGTTGTGGTAATCTTCCCGGTGCTTCGGCTTTTCGTAATGAACCGGTGAAGCCAGCTTGGCCCCGGAGGAAACTTGCGGCGCATTGTCACTCGTAAAATCAATCGGGCCGCCGACCCGCGCCGACGAATCAATAATCAACTCCCCGCTCCGGATCTTCGCCGATCCCTGAATATCGCCGGTGATAGTGACCTGCCCGCCCATGGCCAGTACATCCCGGCCCACGTGCCCATCAATGGTTTCATGTCCGGCAAAGGAGGTGACGCTCCCTCCGATTTTGGTATCCCGGTCAATATTGATGTCGCCGCCGGCCACCATCACGTTGCGGCCAATCTTTCCTTTCAGCAGCAGGTTTCCCGCGTAACATCGAACACTTCCATCCACCTGGCCGGTAACGCGCAAGTTTCCCGAAGACGAAAGCACGTCCCCTAGAACATGGCCGGAAATTTCGATGTCACCGCCCGCCACCACCAAATCACCTTCGACGGTGCCTTCCACCCGGATTCGTCCGCCGGCGGCGTAGAGGTCGCCGTGGATCACCTCGTCTTTCGCGATCGTCAATCGTTCCTCGTGGCGGATCTCCGTTGCCGAAGCCCCCTGCGGCATCGCCAGCACCGTGCACAACCCCGCGAAGACCAGCGCCAGCGCCGAACCGCGCCGGATTCGCCGCCGGAAGAACATTGCTGCCAATCCCCCCAGCGTCACCATCGCCAGCACTTCGAGGAGCGTGATCATGGATTGCCATCCTTTCCACATGGTGCCCTGAAAAATCAGCAGCCCCAGCAGGTTCGTGCCCCCGAATCCCGCCGTTTCCAGTTGCTTCAGCCAGAGCTCGATATACTCCGTATAAAACGCGTACACGCCCGTCGCTGCCAGTCCAAAGGCCACTCCCCAAATCCATTGCATCGACTTGCGCGCGCGTTCCTGAAATTGCGCCAGCCGCGAGGGTAGCGGTTCGTCTTCTTCCAGCATCGCGCGCGTCAGCAGCCGCGATTCCCGTTCCATGGCGCGGAGCAGCGTGCGGCAGGAGTCGCATTCCTGCGTATGCGCGGAAATTTCCAGCGCGCGCGCGCGATCCAGTTGCCGCTCGATGTAGAGCAGGAGCGTCATTTCGTCCAGATGCTTCATCTTCTCTTCCGGCGTGTTGCTCATGAAGTCCCTCCCGCCGCCAGCGCCGCGTTGCCTTCCAGCGCTTGCCGCAGTTCGTGCCGGGCACGCAGCAGCACCACGCCCACAAAGGCGCGCCGCACTCCCAGCGCATCCGCGATTTCGTCGTAGCTCATGTCCGAGTAATAGCGCATCACCAGCGCCATCCGTGCTCGCCCGCCCAGTTTGTCCAGCGCTTTGCGCACTTCTGCGCTGGTGCGCTGCTCGATCAGCCGCTCCAGCTGGCCGGGGTCCGGATGCTCCAGCGGCACGTTTTCCAAATCGTCCGTTTCCTTGTCTTGGCGAATCTTGCGCCGGCGCAGCATATCCCAGCAGTGATTCGCCGACACCTTGTAGAGCCAAGCGGAGAACGACCGCGTCGCGTCGTACTGCACCAGCTTGGCCTTCAGTTTCATGAATATTTCCATCGTGGCGTCTTCGGCATCTTCCCGCGTCGGCAAGGCGCGCCTGCAGAACCGGAATATCGCGGGCGCGTAATCCCGGTAAAGCTCACCCCAAGCCTCGGCGTCGCCCGCCCTGGCACGGGCAATCGCCTCCGTCGGTTCGGTTATTCCCGGCGCGTTCATCCGGCCTGGTCTCGACGTTCCCATAGACTAGTACGCGCGGGGACCTGCAAATATTACACATTGCAAATTCCGCCCCACCGCCGCCCGCACTCCTAAACTGTTTATATTCTGGCCCTTAGGCATCCAGTTCAGCACTGTGAGGCTGAAATCTTGGCCCTCGCTGCCTATTCCAGCAATATTGATGCGGAGTCATGGCTCCCAGTGATCCTGCCCACTACCCGTGGCCCAGGCCCCTTTTTTTTCTAAGCGAACACGAAGAGTCAGCAGCGACGCCTCAGTGCTCAGGCGCATAGAAATAATAATCGGCCGAGTAGGAGCTCCTCGACTCTTTGCCGTTCGCGGACGCTTCGCACGTATTTGCACTCGGTGGCAGGCCACCCTCGGTATGGATTCGCTGGATGCTCGTGACACGGCTGAGAATCCCTTCTCCGCTGTGACCTGTAGCACTCAGCAACAACCACTGGATTGCCTCCGGCTTTGGCGCGTCCTGCTTGGCGATTACTTTGCCTTTCACTTCGCTTCCGTTGACATGCTTCCAGGTTGGCCCTGCAAAATGATGCACAATCTTCTTCCCTGTCGCGTCCGTCAGATCCGCTTCTGGAGCCTTCAACACCCAGGCAAACTTTTGGTCTGCTCCGGCTTGGCAAACATAGATTTGCACTCCGGATGCGTGTGCCGCCAGAATCACTTCCTCGCCTGCCGGCGCTTTCAAACTTTCCGGCACTTCCGGCCGCGCTGGTGCCTGACCCTGCGCGGCGAGCAACATTCCGATCGCACCTGCCACTTGAAATAGTTTGTTCATCTTCGCCCCCTACGGCATGTATACAACACGTGCCACCGCTTTGCCAGCAAGAGTAGAGTAGTCAAACAGTGCGCGCCGCAAAAAGGGGAAGGGAATCCGGAGGGCAGGTTAACTAGCGCCGATGCGATTGATTTCTTTTTGGATGGCCAGTTTGTCGAGACTGGAAAAAGGCAGGCTGAGGAACAGACTGATTCGTCGTTCGAGAATCAGATAGGCATCACGAAAAGCACGTTCGATTTGCGCGGACGAACCTTTAGCCAGCGCGGGATCGGGAACGCCCCAATGCGCAGTCATGGGCTGCCCGGGCCAAACGGGACACGATTCCTGGGCGGCGTTGTCACAAACGGTGAAGACAAAATTCATCTTCGGCGCGGCAGGGCCTGCGAACTCTTCCCAGTTCTTACTGCGCAGGCTCTCCGCGGGCAGGCGTGCCAGGCCAATCAGCTTGAGCGCTTCATGACGCACCACCCCCGAAGGATGGCTTCCCGCGCTGTAAGCTGTGAAAAGAGGTCTGCCCTTTGCGTTTAAAATTGCTTCGGCCATGATGGAACGAGCCGAATTTCCCGTGCACAGGAATAGAACGTTGTAGTGCGTTTGCATCCCCGTCATGTTCTAACCGAAAAGTTCGGATCTC
>DATNLB010000728.1:0-3686 GCA_035603095.1 Candidatus Acidiferrales bacterium | reverse complement strand
GGCGATGAACGCGTCATTGACGAACCGGAACGCCTGCCCACCGCGCGCCTGCATTTCCAAGTAGCGAGTTCAGCCAGCGGCTTCGTCACCGGCACCAACTGCGAGCAGTTTGGCATCGCGCTCGCCATGCTCGGCGGAGGCCGCGAAAAAAAGGAAGACAAGATCGATCACGCCGTGGGCCTCGAATTCCTCAAGCGGATCGGCGATCGCGTGGAAAAGGGAGAAACGCTGGTCACGATTCATTACAATAGCGACGCCAAACTTGCCGAGGCGAAGAGCCGCATCGCGGACAGTTATCACATCGGCGAAGAAGCTCCGCGCGAGAAGCGGCCGCTGGTGCGCCGGGTGATTGGCGCTTGAATCTGCTGTGTGGAGAGGGGTGTTCATGGGACGTTTTACCGGAGTACTCGGCATGGCCGTGATTCTGGGGCTGGCCTGGCTCTTCTCCACCGACCGGCGGGCAATCAAGCTCAAGACCGTTGCTTGGGGCCTTGGGCTCCAGTTGGCGCTAGGCTTCTTCGTTCTCCGTTCCGGTGCAGGTAGCGCGGTGTTTGGTTTCCTGGGTGCGGGGGCAAATAAACTGTTGAGCTTTTCTTACGCGGGTTCCGCGTTCGTGTTCGGCGATATTGGTCTGCCGAAGGAGCTCTCTCGGCTGGGCTTTTCGTTTGCGTTCCAGGTGCTTCCCACGATCATTTTTATTGCAGCATTTTTCGCGGTTCTCTATCACCTGGGCGTGATGCAGCTCATCATCCGTGCTGCGGCGTGGATTATGACTCGCGTGATGGGCGCCAGCGGCGCGGAATCCCTCAACGTGGCCGCCAGTATTTTTATGGGCCAGACGGAAGCTCCGCTCACCATCCGCCCCTTTCTTCCCACGCTCACCAAGTCGGAACTGATGGTCGTCATGACCAGTGGGATGGCGCACATTTCTGGCGGTATGATGGCCGGGTACATCCAGGTGGGGGGCGCCGATCCCAAAAACCTTTTGACCGCAGTTATTATGACGGCGCCCGGAACGCTGCTCATGGCCAAGATGCTCGTCCCGGAAACCGAACAGCCGCTCACGGCCGGCCGCGTGGAAATGCCCCCGATGGAAAAAGAAACCAATCTTCTGGGCGCCATCGCCCGGGGCACAACTGACGGCTTGCATCTTGCACTCAATGTCGGCGCCATGCTGATTACCTTCATCGCTTTGCTCGCGCTGCTCAACGCCATCATGGGCGGCATCCACAACTGGCCTCACATGGCCTGGTTCCCGGAAAGTCTGCAGACTGTTTTCGGGTGGATTTTCGCGCCGGTTGCCTGGCTGATCGGCGTGCCTTGGAATGAGGCGGCGAAGATTGGCGACCTGCTCGGGACGCGCATGGTTATCAATGAATTTGTTGCGTTTGGGAAGCTTGGCACGATGAAGGCCGCGCTCGATCCGCGTACTTTTGCGATCGCCACCTTTGCTCTCTGCGGCTTTGCCAACTTCAGCTCCATCGGGATTCAGATCGGCGGCATCGGTGCGCTCGCGCCCGAGCAGCGCAGCCAGCTCGCAAAATTCGGCATCCGCGCCATGCTCGCGGGAACGATGGCCAATTTGATGTCGGCATCCATTGTGGGGATTCTTTCGTGAGCGCAAAGAAAAGCTCTAAGACCAAGACCGCGAAGACGGTTTCGCCTCGAAAAATCACAGTTCCAACTCCGAGCAACAGATCACCGGACGGTGAGTACGAGCGCGCGGGAGAAGCGGCTGACTTCATTTTTTCTCAGACCGCTCACCGGCCGAAGATTGCGCTTGTTCTGGGCTCCGGCCTTGGCGCCTTCGCGGACGAATTTGCCGACGCCGCCAAAATTCCCTACGCAAAAATTCCGCACTTTCCTCGATCTACCGCCATTGGCCATGCGGGGAAGCTGGTCATCGGGAAAGTGGGGGCAACTCCCGTGGCGGGGATGCAGGGCCGCGTTCATCTTTATGAAGGATATTCCGCCAAAGAGGTGACCTTTCCCATTCGCGTTTTCGCGCGCATGGGTGTAAAGGCGGTGATTCTCACCAACGCTGCTGGCGGCATCAAACGGGAATTCGTGCAGGGCCGGCTGGTGGTGATCAGCGATCACATCAATCTGCAGGGCGTCAATCCTCTGACCGGACCGAACGACGAGAGATTCGGCCTGCGTTTCCACGACATGACCTCGGCGTACGACCGCAGATTTCGTGAAATGGCTGTCGGCGAAGGAAACCGCATGGGCATCGGGATGTTTGAGGGCGTGTACGCGGGACTCCTCGGGCCGAGCTATGAGACGCCGGCAGAGATACGCTACTTGCGCGCGATTGGCGCCGATCTGGTGGGAATGTCCACGGTTCCGGAAGTGATTGCCGCGCGGCATAGCGGCATTCGCGTGCTCGGCATCTCCTGCGTGACGAATGCGGCGGCGGGAATTCTGGATCAGCCACTCAACCACCTGGAAGTGCTGGAGACAGCGGAGCGCGTGAAAGGGCAGTTCATCGGCTTACTGAAAGCGGTCATTCCGCGAATTGCAGAGGCGATTGCATGAGCGAATATAGCAGCCTGATTTCGGCGGCCAGGCAGGCGAGGGAAAACGCGCATGCGCCGTACTCCGATTTTCGCGTTGGCGCGGCGCTCCGCGCCACCTCCGGACGAATTTTTGGCGGCTGCAACGTCGAAAACGCCACTTATGGCCTCACCGTTTGCGCCGAACGCATCGCCATTTTCAAAGCCATCAGCGAAGGCGAGCGCGGCTTCGATGCCATCTCCGTGGTAACCGACACAGAGACGTTGACGCCTCCTTGCGGCGCCTGTCGCCAGTTGATCTGGGAATTCTGCGGCGACGTTCCCGTGATCCTGGCCAATCTCAAGGGCAAAACGGAAATCTTCCAGATGCGCGAGCTGTTTCCAAAGCCGTTTGATTCCTCGAATTTATAGAAAATGGAAAATATAAAATGGAAAACCGAAGCCAGGAAGAAATGAACCCGAGAAACAATGAAGTCCTGGCATCGCCTGGGAGAGAAGGGATGAAGCAAGGCTCCGGCATCTCCGCATCCCTGGGCGCGATTGTGAGCTCGCTCGCAACGATGGGGTGCTGCCTTCCTTTGGGATTTGCAGGCGCGCTGGGTGCGGCGGGCGCGAGCGCGTTTCTGCAGAGATTCCGGCCCTTGCTCCTGGGGCTTTCCATAGTGTTTCTGGGTGTTGGATTCTGGCAGCAGCGCCGCGCAAAGCTGTGCGCGGTGAAACGGAGATATTTGAGCACGGTGCTGCTTTGGACGGCCGTTGTGCTCGTTGTGGCGATGATCGTTTTCCCGCAGGAAATTGCAGGATTCATTGCCGATCATCTTTCAGGTGCCGCGAAGTGAAGAAGAAGAGGATCTTCACGATCGGCTTTGCCGTGGTCGCGCTGCTTCTTGTGGCGATGTACCTGCGAATGGATTCTTCCACGCCGCCCAGTCAAGATCCTCTCGCCACGCTCACAACCGCGAATTTCGTGGCGTTCGAAGGGTCCTTCGACAAATCCATCGAGGGGCCCCGGCTGGTACTTCTTCTTTCTCCGACTTGAGCGACCTGTCTGCGGGGGGCCTCCGCAGTCGAACAACTCTTGCAGCGCAATTCGAACCCTTCACTCCGCGTGTTGGTTGTGTGGGAGCCGATACTTCCGACGGACTTGCGCTCTCCGGTTCATAGCACGCT
>DATNLB010000711.1:0-5748 GCA_035603095.1 Candidatus Acidiferrales bacterium | reverse complement strand
TCTTATTCGTTCGGCGGGTCCGGCGCACCCACGTGCAGGTGGCTCAAATCGCGCAACATGGCCTTATCTTCTTCGCTCATGCCCCGCGTGAAATTCGGGTCATTTAAATGCTGGTTCCGCGCGGACTCCGGCATATTTTGCAACACGCCCAGCCGTTGCTGAATCGCACGCTGCCGGTTCGGAGGAAGCTGCTTCCATTGCGGCAAGACATTGCTCTGAATGTGGTTGCGTTGTTCCGGCGTCAACCTGCTCCAATTGGCAGCTGCCTCTCGCATCTGCTGCTTCTGAGCTGGAGGCAGCTTTTCAAAGCTCTTGTTGTTCTGCAGAATTTTCTGTTGCTCTTGCCGAGGCAAACTGTCGAATCTCTTTGGCGCCGGAGTGTATGCCAACGGCGGCCGGCTCAGATTATTATTGGACCTCGCCGCCATCCCCGCGCGACTTGGGTCCGGGGCCGGCGGCCGATGCGTGTTCGTATTCGGCGGACGGTTCGCGCCAGAGTTCTGCCGCTCGCTTTGCGCTCTCCGCGTATCCTGCTGCTGTTGTCTCTGCGGTTGCCTTTGTTCTTGTCTTGGCTGCTGCCTTGGCTGCTGCTCGCGCGACGGTTGCTGTCGCGGCGGCGGCTGGCTCTGCTGCTTTGGCGGCCTATTCTCCTGTCGATTCTGCGTCCCATTCGCGCGCGGTCCCTGCGCGGACGACGGCACGGCCAGCGCCGCGCTCATTCCCAGCGCCATCAACCATCCCGCGAGTTGGAGTTTGCGTCTCATCGCTCGTTACATTTGCTGATTCGGATTCGTACTTTGATTCTGATTCGCATCGTCAATATCATCGCCCTGCGCTGGCTGCGGCAGCTCGCTCAGCGGCGCAAAATCCGAAATCACATCGTAGTTTTCCAAAACCTGCATGTTCTGGTTTATCGTCTCGACTTCACTCGCATTTAGCGAAGGCTCCGGCGGACGCGAACCCAGCCACATCATCGCCAGTACCAGCATCGACGCCGCAAACGCCACCCTCGGCGAAGGCGCGAACCATGCCCACCAGCTTTGCTTGGCCGGCTCCGCGGCTACTCGCGCCCACACTCGCACATCAAACGCCGCCGACGGCTCGATCATCGGCACCTCGTCCAGCAACACATCCACCGCGCGAAATTCATTCACGCGCAACTGGCACACCGCGCACGTCGAGAGATGCTTCTCCATCTCCAGCCGTTCGCCTTCCTTCAGGCGCCCGTCCACATATCCCATAATCTTTTTTTCCATCCGGCCACAACTCATGTCTTCCTTCCCTTCTGACCCGGCTTCCTCTGCTGCCTTCCCCGCTGCGCCAGGGTTGTTAGTGGCCGGTCTTTAGACCGGTCATCTTACTTCCCTTGCTGCGCCACGAGCGGGGCTAATTCCACTCGCAACGTTTCGTACGCCCGGAACAGCAGCGATTTCAGCGCGCTCTCCGAGCATTCCAAAATCTTCGAAATCTCTCCGTAATCCAGCTCTTGATACTTGTGCAGGAGCACCGCCGCGCGCTGCTTCTCCGGTAACTTTTCTATCGCCTGCCGGATCATTTTGCGCCGCGCCTCCTCGATCAAGTGCTGCTCGATGTTCGGGTGCTTCTCGGCGACATCCATCGTCTTTTCGTCGCCGTCCTCGGCATCCGTCGTCACCGGCGCATCCAGTGAGATTTCCATACGCTGGTAACGGTTGTCCCGCACCGAGTTCAACGCCAGATTCGTCGCGATCCGGAACAGCCAGGTGGTGAATTTCGCGCTCGGTACATAATCTTCCCGCGCCCGGTACACTCGAATGAAAACTTCCTGCGCCAGATCCTCCGCCTGCTCCCGGTTCCTCACCATGCGGTACAGAAAATTGATCAGCGGACTCCTGTACCGATGGAGCAGAAGCGCGAACGACTGTTCATCGCCCGCCTTCACGTCCAGCATTAGTTGGACGTCCGACCTGGCCATAGCCGCCACACTGTATCAAACCCATGTAGTCTCAGAAAGTTGCAATTGCTAGGAGTACTCGAGGGCGAAAGTACGACGAAACTACACGTGGAATAAATGCCGCATTATCAACAAACTGACAACTCCCACGAACACCAGCAGCGCCATCCGCCAATTCGGCTCTCGGTTCACCTCCGGCAGCAAATCCGTCGCCGCAACGTACAGCGTGACCCCTCCCGAAAGCGGTAGAGCGTACTTCAACTGCCCCTGCAACGAACTCGTCAGCAACACTCCCGCCACCGTCGCCACTCCTAACAACCCCGCCGCCAGAATGGCGTTGCGCTTCCCCTGCCCGCTCGCCAGGACCACCGACGCCACCGTGAAGCCCTCCGGCAGCTTGTGCAGAAACACCGCGAAAAACATCACGGCCCCCAGCCACGTCGAAACCAGGAATCCCGCCGCGATCGCCACGCCATCAAAAAACGTATGAATCGTCATCCCCACCAGCACGCTCGCCCGCGCGTGCTGATGGCTTATCTCTTCGAGATGCGTCTCCTCACCAAAATGAAAATGTGGCGCCAGCGTATGTTCGAACAGGTGCACCAGGAAATAGCCGATCAAGACATACAGCAGAGCGCTCTCGCCCGACAGTTGCACCGACTCCGGAATCACTTCGACGAACGCCACCGCCAGCATGTACCCGGCGCCCAGTGCCAGAAAATATTGCAGAAATTTCCGCGGCCACTCCTTGTGAACGACAAAATATCCACCTACCAAATTCCCCGCCGCCGCAATGAGCCCCAGCCCCGCCGCCAGCCCTGTCCGAAATGCTAGATCATGTCCCATTTGGAGTACGGCGGCTTGCCGCCGCTTTTCGGTCCAGCTGCCAATCGAACCCTGAGCCGTTACAACAAGAATCCCCGCCAAGCCCGGTTTTTTCCCACCCTGAGATTCACCAAATCCGCATGTCTGCCAAGAAACTCTTCTCTGCGAAATCTCCGCGTCCTCTGCGTCTCTGCGTTATCTTTTCTCTCTCTCCTCCGAAAACTGACAACTGAAAACGGATCACTGACAACTCTTTTCACCCGCTGTGCCGGAACAAAATCACATCCCCCTCTTGCACAACGTACTCTTTCCCCTCTAGCCGCACCTGAGCCTTCTCTCTCGCCGCCGCCAAACTCCCCGCCGCCAGCAAATCATTCCACCGCACCACTTCCGCTCGTATGAAACCCTTCTCGATGTCGCTATGAATCACCCCTGCCGCCTTCACTGCCGTCGCGCCCTTTCGAATCGTCCAAGCCCGCACTTCCGGCTCCCCCGCCGTGAAAAACTGGATCAGCCCCAGCAAATCATACGTCGCCCGAATCAACCGGTTCAGCCCCGGCTCCTTCAATCCATACGACGCCAGCAACTCCGCCGCCTCTTTCTCATCCATTTCGGAAAGTTCCGCCTCCAGCCGCCCGCAAATCGCCACCACTGCCGCATTCGGCCGCCCCTGCAAGGCGCTCAATTTGTGCCGCTCCACCGCCGTGTCCAGCTTGTCCGCTTCGTCGTCCCCCAAATTCAGCACATACAAAACCGGCCGCGCCGACAAGAACAAAAACCCGCCAATCGACTTTCTCTCCTCCGGCGTCAGCTCCAGCTCGCGCAACGCCTTCTCCGCCTCCACATGCGCCTTGCATTTTTCCAGTGCCGTTTTCTCTAGCAGAAGCACCGGCTCGCTTTTCTTCTTCAAATCTTTCTCAAGGCGCTCCAGCCGCCGCGTAATCTGGTCGTGGTCCGAGAGCATCAGCTCCAGATCCAAATTCGTCGCATCGCGCAAGGGATCGATGCTCCCCTCCGAATGCGGCACCGAAGGATCATCAAACACGCGAATCACATGCGCGATCACGTCCACTTCGCGCAACTGCGCCAGCGCGTCCCGCATGCGCTCCTTCTGCATCCCGCCCAAATCTACGTAATTCACCGTCGCATACGTAATTTTCTTCGGGCTATACAGCTTCGCCAGCTCCACCAGCCGCGGCTCCGGCACCTTGGCCACACCCACGTGTGTCGCCGACGCCCCGCCCTTCCCCTCGACATGCGCCTTCGTCAGGATTCGAAACAGCGTGGTCTTCCCTACCTGTGGTAGTCCAATAATTCCTGTTTGCATAAACCCGTAATCCTAGCACACCCCTCCGTACCAGCCGCCTTCTGAGGCGCTAACTGAGCCACGCTCGCCTGCACCGCACCACCAATCCCTCAAGCTGCCGCCGAATTCACATTGTTGTAAACGAAATGACCTACCTGCACGTCAAACTGGTGGACTTGTCCGAGAGATAGGATTCCTAATTCATGATTCCAATGGGCATCACCGTCTTGGATCTTTCTGCCTATGCTGGCCTCGTTGCCGTCGCCGCGGTCACCCTGAACACGCTCCTGGGATTACTCATGGCCTTCCGCTACAGCCCTCACCGTTCCTGGCCGCATCGCCGATTCAACTATTTCCGGTTTCACAACTGGACCGGCTACACTGCGCTCGCTGTTTCAATTCTTCATCCGGTGATTCTGCTGTTTAGCAAGAATCCGCGCTTTCGCATCCTCGACCTCGTCTACCCCGTGCATTCGCCCAGCCAGCCTCTCGACAACTCCATCGGCGCCATTGCTCTCTATCTGCTCGCATTCGTCGTTGTCACTTCCTACTTGCGCATCCGCCTCGGCCGCCATCTCTGGAAGTCCTTCCACTTCTCTATTTATTTCGCGACCGCTGCGCTTTTCTGGCACAGCCTATTCACCGATCCCGGCTTGAAGAATGCTCACGTAGATTGGTCCGACGGCGGCAAACTCTTCGTCGAATCTTGCTTGCTGCTCATCGCCGCCATCAGCCTGCTGCGCTTGCTCCATGCCCGCAAAAAAGCCCTGCACGCCCGCCAAATCGCTCAGCAGGCAGCCAGGGCCACGTTTCAATAACTGTTAAAAAAGCCTTGCCTCCGGGGTGGAGCTTGTTAATCTACCTCCCCGTTTCCGGAATGGAGCCTGTGTGACTGAGTCATCCGCCGTTCTCTCGTTTGACCTTGCAGAAGCCACCCAGTACCTCGCCGAACGCGATGAACACCTGAAGCACCTAATCGAAGAAACCACCCCGTTTCAACTCAAGATTGAAGCCGCCCAATCTCCTTACGAAACCCTGGTCGAAGCCGTCACCCACCAATCTATTTCCGGCAAAGCCGCCGCCACCATTTACGGGCGCGTCAAAGCCCTTAGTTCCACCGGCCGCGCCCCCACGCCGCACGAAATGCTAAAGCTGCGAAAGCCTGTCCTGCGCAAAGCCGGTCTCTCCGGCGCAAAAATCCTGGCCATGAAAGACCTCGCCCAAAAAACCATCGAAGGCATCGTGCCCTCATTCGAAGAAGCACTAAAGCTCTCCGACGAAGAACTCGTCAAGCGTCTCGTCTCCGTCCGCGGCATCGGCGCCTGGACCGTCGAAATGTTTCTCATCTTCCGCCTCGGCCGCCCCGACGTTCTCCCCATCCACGACCTCGGCGTCAAAAAAGGCTGGGCCATCACCTACGGCAAAAAGCACATGCCCAAGCCCAAAGAACTCCTCGCCTTTGGCGAGCGCTGGCGCCCCTACCGCACCGTCGCCAGTTGGTACATGTGGCGCGCCTGCCAGCTTGCCGGCAACGCCGCCATGCGCAAAATCCGCCCTGCCAAAGTAAAAGCAATAAAGCGCCGCAAGCGCACCGTAATCCTAATCAAGCGCCGCAAACCCAGTAAATCAGTGTGTTAACGTCTCGGTAATCTTTAGCTTGCAATATCTGCACAGATCGTATATA
>DATNLB010000704.1:0-17580 GCA_035603095.1 Candidatus Acidiferrales bacterium | reverse complement strand
GATGCGGTTCGCAAAGGTTTGCTCTTCGCCGGCACGGAAGGCTCCGTTTACGTTTCCTTCAACGATGGAGACGATTGGCAGCCGCTGCAACTCAATCTGCCGCACACGTCCATGCGCGATCTCGTAATTCATGGCGACGATTTGATTGTTGGTACACACGGCCGCTCGTTCTGGATTCTCGACGACATCACGCCGCTCCGGCAAATGAACGCGGACATCGCGAAAGATAGCGCGCATCTTTTCGCACCGCAAGAAGCGACGCGTTTCCGCTGGAATCGCAATCCGGATACGCCGCTGCCGCCGGAATTCCCCGCCGGAAAAAATCCGCCCGACGGTGCCATCATCGATTACTACCTGGCTGGGGCGACCGGCAAGCCCGTGACGCTGGAAATTCTGGACGGCCAGCAGCATCTCGTGCGGAGATACGCGAGCACGGACAAATCTGAACCCCTGGAGAAAATCGCAGGTGAACATCCCATTCCGATGTATTGGGTGCGTCCGACGCAGATTCTTTCTGCGGGCGCTGGGATGCACCGTTTTGTATGGGACCTGCACTACGCGCCACCGGATTCTCTGGGGCATGAGTTTCCAATTTCCGCAATCGTTCATGACACGCCGAAATATCCGCTGGGGGCGTGGGCTTTGCCCGGCAATTACACCGTGCGGCTGACTGTAGATGGGAGAATTTTCACGCAACCGCTGGTTGTGATGATGGATCCGCGCATCAAGACTCCGCCTGCGGAGCTTCGCAAGCAGTTTGAAATGCAGAGCGGCTCGGTCGAAGGCATGAATGAAAGCTTTGAAGCGCTCTCGCAAGTTCGATCGGTGCGCGCACAGTTGAAGGAGCGCGCCGCGAAAGCAGGGAAGGGCGCAATTGCGGATGCGATCGCGGCTCTGGACAAACAAGCAGCCGAACTGGAAGGCGCAGCCCAGAGTAATTTCTTCGGCTTGCCGCCCGGCGCGAAACAACCGGAGAATTTTTCCAGCTTGAACCAGCATTTCGGCGGCATCCTTTCCGTTGCGGACAGCGCCGACGCCGCGCCCACGACGCAAGCCACGGCCGTCTTTAAGGAACTCAAAGAGGCTCTCGAGAAGCTCGTTGCGCGTTGGACGAAGATCCACCAGGAGGACATTCCGGCGTTCAATGCCGAGCTCCAGAAGGCCGGACTTGCTCCGGTTGATCCAAACAAAGCGCCCGATGCGGCGCCCTCCGCCGATGGGGACGGAGACGACGAACCCTAGACAACATAGAGGATGGCGTAAAGGGGTGGAGGGGCGACCACCGTAGTTAGACTATAGTCGGACTATGGTTGAACTATAGTTTGACTATGGTCTAATGGTGCGGTATCGTGAAATTGGGAGACGCTCCATGGAAGAAATCGCTATATCGAAATTCAAGGCTACTTGTCTGGCGGTGCTGGAGCGTGTCCGCAAGACAGGGGAATCCGTCGTTGTGACGCGGTTTGGACAGCCTATCGCCGAAATTTTGCCGCCGCGCGATTTGATGTCGCAGCGGAGGTTTGGCGCACGTCTGGGATCGATGGAGATCCTTGGAGACATCGTCGGACCTATTGGAGATGAATCGGATTGGGAAGCGGCGCAGGACCCTGAGGACGAGCCGAAGGAAAAAGGGGAATGAAACTGCTCCTTGATACCCACATCTGGATTTGGAACGACGTGGAACCATGGAAGTTGAGCTCAGAGGTTCAGCGCGCACTAGCGAGTCCGAATAACGAACTCTGGGTCTCGCCAGTCAGTATCTGGGAGATGGCCATGCTATTAGAAAAGAGGCGAATCAACCTGAAGCAAGACTTTGGACAGTGGGTTGAGGGGTCTAGACGAGACTTACAGCTCAATGAAGCCTCTCTGACTCTCGAAGTGGCGCAGGAACTGCGATTCACGATGCTGGGACACCGGGATCCGGCGGATCGATTTTTGGTGGCGACGGCGAAAGTTTATGACCTCACGTTAGTGACGGCTGACGAACGGTTGACACGGATACAGGGATTGAAAGTTTTGGCCAACCGCTAAGAAAACCCTGCCTCATGCGAATAAAGTGAACTTGTTTTGCCCGGACGCCGCAGGCAAGCTATCCTCTCGCGCACAGGGAGATCCATCGATGAGAAATTCGATTTTTGCGCAACTCGCGAAGCACATCACAATCATCGGCTGCGTCGGAGTGCTTGCGACCAACCTCGCGCACGGGCAACAGGTTCCAGAACAACTTTATTCGGAGATGCAATGGCGGATGATCGGGCCATTTCGCGCCGGAAAGGTGAACGCCGTAGCGGGCGTGCCGGGAAATCCCGCGGTCTATTATTTTGGGGCGGACGGCGGGGGCGTGTGGAAGACGACGGACGGGGGAACGGTGTGGAAACCGATTTTCGACAAAGAGCCGGTCGCTTCGATTGGAGCGCTGGCGCTGGCGCCTTCGAATCCGAACATCATTTACGTTGGAACGGGCGTGAATACGATTTTTGCGGACAGCAGCTACGGAGATGGAGTCTACAAGTCGGTGGACGGCGGGGAAAACTGGCAGCACGTGGGACTGGAGGACTCTCGCCATATTGGGAGAATCCTGGTCGATCCGCACAATCCGGATATCGTCCTGGTTGCGGCGATGGGCCACAGTTCCGGGCCGAACGAAGAGCGCGGAGTTTTCCGCTCGGCGGACGGCGGGCGGAGCTGGAAGAAAGTGCTGTACAAAGACAATGTTACCGCAGCGGTGGATCTCTGCTTTGAGCCGGGGAATCCGCGCGTAGTTTACGCAACGCTGTGGCATGGGATTCGAAAGCCAGGGCAAAAAGGAACATCGTACGGGCCGGGAAGCGGGCTTTATAAATCGCTGGATGAAGGCATTACCTGGAAGCAAATCACGGGACACGGACTTCCAGAAGAAGACTGGGGACGAGCGGGAGTTGCGGTTGCGCCGGGAAACCATGGGCAACGCGTGTACTTGATTGTGGAGGTGAAGGACAAGAAAGGCGGACTATTCCGTTCGGACGACGCGGGAGCGACGTGGAAAAAGGCCACGGAAGACAAACGGATCGACGGGTATTGGTACATGAGCGAGATTTTCGTGGATCCGAAGAACGCCGATATTGTTTATGTGCCTTCGCAGAACTTGTATCGTTCGAATGACGGCGGGCACAACTTCACGGCCATCAAAGGCGCGCCGGGAGGCGACGACTACCACACGGTCTGGATCGACCCGACGAATTCACAACGAATTATGCTGGGAGTGGACCAAGGAGCGACGATCAGCTTGAACGGAGGGGAATCGTGGAGCGCCTGGTACAACCAGCCAACGGGAGAATTCTACCGGGTTGCAACGGATCACCGGTTTCCCTATTGGGTGTACGGGCCGCAACAGGACAGCGGAACCGCGGGAATCGCGAGCCGCGGAAACAATGGACAGATCACGGAGCGCGACTGGTACCCAGTCGGGCCAGGCGAAAGTGGAGACACGATTCCCGATCCGCTGGATCCGGATGTGGTGTACAACGCGGGACCCGGCGGGAGCGTGGTGCGATTGTCGAAAATGACGGGACAAGTGCGTGACATATCACCGGCTGCGGTACCGTTTGGAAGCCAGTATCGGTTTAACTGGACCATTCCAATGGTTTTTTCGCCGCAGGACCCGCATCTGCTGTACCTCGGGACGCAGTTTTTGCTGAAGACGAGCGATGGGGGAACGAGTTGGGAAGCCGTGAGCGAGGATTTGACGCGCGTGCTGCCGGATGAGAAGGATTCGAAGCAGGCGCGAGGGACGATCCTGACGATCGCTCCTTCCGAAGTGAAAGAAGGAGTGATGTGGGTTGGAACAGGCGACGGAAACATTCAACTGACGAAGGACGAAGGCAAGAGCTGGCTAAACGTCACCCCGCCCAACGTCTCCGAGTGGAGCACCGTGAGTATCGTGGAAGCATCGCATTTCGATGCGGGGACGGCGTACGCCGCCGTGAATCGCAACAATCACGACGATTTGCATCCGCACATTTTCCGGACGCGCGATTTTGGGCAGACCTGGCAGGAGACGGTACGCGGAATCCGCGAGAGCGATTTCGTTCGAACGGTGCGGGAAGATCCGGTACGCAAGGGATTGTTGTACGCGGGAACGGAGATGGGCGTTTACGTTTCTTTCGACGACGGGGAACACTGGCAATCGCTGCGGCTGAATATGCCGGTGGTCGCGATTCATGACCTGGCCATCGAACAGGACGATTTGATCGCGGCGACCTATGGCCGGGCGTTCTGGATTCTGGACGACGTTACGCCGCTGCGGCAACTGGATGGACGGAACGCGCCGTCGAGAGCGCATCTCTTTGCGCCGCGAACGGCGATTCGAGTGCGCCGCGACGAGAATCAGGACACGCCGCTGCCTCCCGAAGTTGCTGCGGGAAAAAATCCACCGGATGGGGCGGTGCTGAACTATTTTCTGCCGACAAAACTGGTGACGGACATTCAACTGGAAATCCGCGACGCTGAGGGGAGGCTGGTGCACAGTTATTCCAGCGTGCCGCCGCCAAAGGAGCCGGAAGAAGTTCCGTACGTCGCAGAATATTGGATCGCGCATCCGCAACCGCTTTCCAAAGAAGCGGGAATGCACCGTTTTGTCTGGAATCTGCGCTACTCCGATCCGCACGCCATGCACCCGCAGTCTCCGTACAATTACCCGATCGCCGCGATTGTGGGCTCGACGCCGCTGCCTCCGCAGGGGCCGCTGGTGCTGCCGGGGAAGTATGAGGTGCGGCTGATAACAGAGGGGAAAGTGATCCGCCAGTCACTGGAAGTCAAGATGGATCCGCGGGTGGCGGCGGCGCGCCACGAATTGCAGAGTTCGCTGGAGCTGCAACTGAAAATCTCCGCTTTGCTCGGGAAAAACTTTGACGGTTACCAACAGACGAAGGAGTTGCGCGCACGGCTGGCCGAGCTGATGAAGCGTCCGAAGGAAGACCCCGTTGCCGTTGCGGCCAACGCGCTGGACGCGAAAGTCGGAGCGCTTGCCGGGGAAACCACACCGATCCTGGAGACTCCCAAGACGGCCAGTTTCATGGCGGTGAACGATACCCTGACGGCGCTGATGGCGCTGGTGGATGGCGCGGACTTTGCGCCGTCGGAAGAATCGTTCGCGGCGTACCGGCGGATTTGCAAAGGTTTGAACGAAGCTCTTGCGGCCTGGCAGGAACTGAAGAGCAAAGATGCGGCAGCGTTGAATAGCTTGCTCGTCAAAGGGAATTTCGCGGCGCTTCTCGACGTTCCCGACCTGGCTGCCGACGCGGCTTGCGGAAACTGAGGGGTAGGACCGCAGCTGAATGTCTGGGCCGAGGCGGGGATGAGATGATATCTTTCGCTGCGCTCAGGATGACAATAAATGCGGGGTGACGGGGGTTAAGGGATGACAGAAGGTACGGAATGAGGGCTAGCCCGGAGGGCGCTGAAGTTGAGCCAGATCGGCCAGCACTTCCGCGCTGTGTTTTTCGGCGTCCACGTTGAGATAAACTTTGCGGACGATGCCATCGGGATCGATGAGAAAGGTGTGGCGCGCGGAAAGTTTGGCGACGCCCAGATTCACCAGCGAGTCGTAGGATGAAGAGACCTCGTACTTCGTATCTGCGAGCAGCTTGAAGCTGAGGCCTTCTTTGGCGCAGAACTTCTGGTGCGTAACTTCGTCCTGGACACTTACTCCAAGGATGAGCGCGTTTTTCTGTTCGTACTGCCCAAGGTCACGCTGAAAATTGTGCGCTTCCTTGGTGCAGCCACTGGTGAAATCCTTGGGATAGAAATACAACACCACCCATTTGCCGCGGAGATCGCGCAAGCTGAGCGATTTGCCATCCTGAGAATTCAGCGTGAAGTCCGGCGCGGGCGTCCCCAACGAGGGCGCCTTCCCCCCGGTGCGCATGGCGCGAACGACCAGGACTCCAAGGAGCAGAACGATTACGGCTACGAAGATTCCAATCATTTTCATCTCGCACACTCACCGCTAGTTCTGAGTCGGGCGCGTTCCATAGGTTACTATTCTTTTTGGCTGAACAGGCCGAAGCCCAAACGAAATTGAATGGTATTGATGCCGGGATTGGGCGTTGCAAGTCCTGCGTTCGAAATGTGCATGTAGCGGACTTCGGCGCTGATGTTGTGCTTGCTACGCAAGAAGTGCAAACCGAGAGCGGCGCTGGTCGTAAAATTGATACGGGATGTTCCTTCGGGCACCTTGGTATTGGTAAAGAGCGTGCCGCCGCCAAGCTCGAGATACGGAACCACGCTGCGGTGCGTGTCCAGCGCCCATTTGAAGGCGAATGGGTTTACGCCAACGCCGTAAGCTGTGTTCGTTTTCTGAACAACCAGAAAGACCGGGAGAGCATCTACCGCATATTCCAAACGGCCGCGCAGGAAACTGGGTCCATGCGGAGCGGTAAGGATCAGGCCGTAGCGGAATCCCACGTTCCAGACGCCGTCGCCGGACTGGCTGCCATTGATCCCGTGGCCCCCGCCGGTCCAAACCTGCAATTCGTGCCCGCCCTCGACAGGGCCCGCTTGCCCGCAAACCGCCGGCGCATTTAGGAGTGCAACAAAGACGAGGACTAAGAAGATTCTCCGCACCGCAGCGTCTCCTTCAGGTTCTTTGATTCCAGCCACCGGAGTCTTGGTGCAGAGAAGATATAGAAAATTCGTTCGAAAGGCGACTCTCTTCTACTTCTACTTGAGGTAAGCGCCGCGATGCGGGGGACAGCAACTTGTATTAATCATAGTTTACAAACCGAGTTTAGTATGCTTAACTTCTGATTGCTGGCCAGGAACTTTGGGAATTCCGGTGTTGTTCATGCGGTTGTAATCACTCCAGATTTATCTTGGGCGGCAGCAGCTGGCGAATCCAGGCAGGGGACAAAGAATGCCCAGAAGTTTTTTACGCTTGAGTTTGTATTTGCGGGCTGCCGTCTGGCTGTCTATCCTGGCGGTTTCTCCAGGCGTGCGAGCACAAGAAGCGCCCGTTCCGCCGCCTCCGAATCCTGGCACCGTTTCCTTAGAGACTCCGGAGGCCGATCCGGCCCCAGCGATGTTTCCGCATCCGGAGACGAACCGGGTTTGGATTTCGGGCCAGGCGAATTGGATTTCGCAGTGGCATCCGGCCTTTCATTCGCCGTATCAGGGAGTGAATAGCCTTCCGCCAGAGGCGCAGGACGCGACATCGCGGGTGCTCACGTTATTCACTGGTTTGCGGCTGACGGCCTCGACGGAACTGCTCTTCGATGTTCAGGAGACGGGAGGGCATGGGATCGGGGAAGCCCTGGGGCTCGCAGGCGCCACGAATCTGGATGTGGTGCGCAATCCCTTGTTGAGTAAAGCGCCGTACGTCGCGCGCTTGATGTGGCATCAGATTATCCCGCTCAGCGGCGAAAAGGCGGCCGCTACACGAACACCGTATTCGCTGTTCAGCACGCTGCCGGCACGGCGGCTGGAGTTGCGATTCGGCAAGTTCAGCATGGCTGATTTTTTCGATTTGAACACCTACGGCAGCGACACGACAATCCAGTTTATGAATTGGACGGTCGACAACAACGGGACATACGACTACGCGGCAGACACGCGGGGATTTACGTTCGGGGCGATGCTCGAATATCACGACCGCCGCTGGGCGGTGCGGTTTGCGGAAGGACTCATGCCTAAAGTGGCGAATGGAATCCATTTGGATGCGGACATAGGCCGGGCGCACGCAGAAAATATTGAATTCGAGCTGCATGGCACTGTCTTGCGACACCAGGAAGGCGTTGTTCGCTTCCTCAGTTTTGTGAATCACGCCAACATGGGGAGTTACCGCGAGGCCATCGACAATTTCCTTGCGGGGATAACGGCCAAGCCGGAAATCACGGCTCATCCACTGCAAACAACGGTCAAATATGGATTCGGCGTGAATCTCGAGCAGCCGCTGAACGACTGGATGGGAGTATTTGGCCGGTGGGGATGGAATGAAGGCCGGCATGAATCGTATGCGTATACGGAAGTGGACCAAACCGCGCAGATCGGCGCCGGCGGCAACGGCAAGCCGTGGCATAGAAAATTCGACCGTGCCGGGCTGGTATTCGTTTCGAACGGCATCTCGCGCGATCATCAGGAATACCTCGCGCTCGGTGGCTCCGGTTTTCTTCTCGGCGATGGCCGTCTCAATTACGGCCGCGAGAACATCATCGAGACGTATTACACGCTGCATGTTTGGCGGGGAATTTATCCTTCGCTCGGCCTGCAGCATATCAACAACCCCGGATATAACCGGGACCGGGGACCGGTAATCGTGCCCACGTTGCGACTGCACGTGGAGTTCTAGATGGCGGTGCAGCGAAATTTCTTGGCAGAAGGACGAAAGTCTGCTAACTAAGTGCTGCTGATTTCGTCCGAGTAATAAAGATTCATCGTTTCCGAGCCTTCCGTTTAGTGTAATGTCACTTATCGTTGGGTTAGGGGGAGTTCATGAAAGTAGATTTGCGGCTGACTCCGTTGCGGGAGTTCAGCAGGGTTGTCCGTATTTTTCTCTCTGTTGCGGCGGCCATCGTATTCTTTTCCATTGCCGCCAGCGCACAAACCGTTGATGAGGTCATCGCCAAGAATATTCAGGCGCATGGCGGACTCGACAAGCTGAAATCCGTGCGCAGCATGCGCACCAGCGCAAAGTTCAGCCAAGGTTCCTTTCGCGCGGACTTTCGCCAGGAAAACAAGCGTGCCGACAAGGTTCGAGAAGAATACATCATCCAGGGTCTGGCCCAGGTGCAGGCCTACGACGGCAAGACGGGTTGGCAAATTTCACCTTTCGGCGGGCGCAAAGACCCGGAGCTGCTCTCCCAGGACGACCTGAAAAGCCTAGTCGTGGACGCGGATATCGATGGGCCGCTTGTGGACTACAAAGTGAAGGGGCATAAGGCTGAACTCGTGGGGCACGACTCGATGGAAGGAACGGACTGCTTCAAGATCAAACTGAGCATGAAGAACGGAGACGTGCGCTACTACTATCTCGATGCGGACTCGTATCTCGAGCTGAAACTGGAAATTCAAACCACAATTCGCGGGGCGCTGCAGGAGTCCGAGTTGTATTACGGCGATTACGAACAGGTGAACGGAATCTTTTATGCGTTCGCCGTCGAGCAGGCACAAAAAGGCAGCGCTTCACGCGCGCAGTTCTCCGTGGAAAAGATCGAACAAAACATACCGTTGGAAGATGTACATTTCTCGATGCCCGTCTCCAAACCGGAGACGAAGGCGCCGCCGGCAGGAAAGTGATTCTTGAAAAGAGGACAGGCGGGAATGCCTGTCCCATGCCGAATATTCATGGTTGGACTTACGCCCAAGAGCCGTTGCTTCTACTTTATCGCAGAGGAATCCGCCGATATGCAGAAATCAATCCGAAGCTTTGCTTTTGTCATGATGGTGTTTCTCACAACGATGATTTTTGCCGGGCCCGCGCCCGGGCAAGAAGTCAAATTCGACTCGGACACCATCTCCGGTTTAGGCGCGCGAAACATCGGCTCCGCCACCATGAGCGGGCGCGTGGCGGCGCTCGCCGCCGTGAAAGAGGACGGCCGGCTGACTGTGTACGTTGGAGCGGCCAGCGGAGGCGTATGGAAATCTTCGAACGGCGGCACCACGTTCAAGCCCATTTTCGACAAGGAGGCCGCACAATCCATTGGCGCCGTGGCCATTGATCCGCAAGCGCCGAAAACGATCTGGGCCGGCACGGGCGAAGCCTGGACCCGCAATAGCGCGTCGATCGGCAATGGCATCTATAAGTCGACGGACGGCGGCGACAGCTGGACCAACATGGGCCTGCAGAATTCCGAGCGCATTGCGAAAATTATCGTCGACCCGAAGGACAGCAACACGGTTTACTCGTGCGTACCCGGAAAACTGTGGAGCGACAGCGAGGACCGCGGCGTCTACAAGACTACAGATGGGGGGAAAAGCTGGAGCAAGATTCTCAAAGGCGCGAATCTGTCGACCGGCTGCTCGATGATTTCCATGAATCCGCAGGACTCCAAGGTTCTTTTCGCGGGCATGTGGGATTTTCGCAGGAGGGGCTGGACTTTCCGGTCGGGCGGGGAGAATCCCACTGCGGCGAGCGGCAGCGCTTTTTTCCAGACTACAGATGGCGGAACGACCTGGAAGGAGCTGGATGAAAAGAGCTCCAATGGGCTCCCCGCGAAACCCTGGGGGCGCGTTGCCGTCACCATCGCGCCATCAAAACCAAATGTGGTGTACGTCCTGATCGAGTCGACGCGCAGCGCCCTTTTCCGCTCCGAAGATGGCGGGAAAACATGGGAAGAGCGGGACCGCAGCAATTGGATGGTCTGGCGGCCGTTTTACTTCGCCAACTTAATCGTGGATCCGAAAAACGAGAACAAAGTCTACAAGCCGGACCTTACCCTGATTATGAGCGAGGATGGCGGCAAAAGTTTCAGCGGAATCGGGAGCGGCGCACACGGGGATTTCCATGACGTCTGGGTGAATCCCGACAATACCGATCATGTCATCGCCGGCGATGACGGAGGCGTTTGGTATTCCTACGATGGCGGCAACACCTGGTGGAAAGGCAATAACCTTCCGATCTCGCAGTTCTATCACGTGAGCGCGGACAACGCCGATCCTTATCACGTTTTCGGCGGGCTGCAAGACAACAGCTCGTGGATAGGCGACTCGCAGTATCCGAGCGGGATTACCAACGGCCGCTGGGAAAATCTTTATGGAGGGGATGGGTTCTGGGTGTTTCCGGATCCATCGGATGCGAATTACGTTTACGCCGAAGCGCAGGGCGGCGAGATCGGCCGCGTGAATCGCATCACCCTGGAGGGCCGGGCCATCAAGCCGCAACCGAATTACGGAGAAGGGAAGCTGCGCTTCAACTGGAACACTCCGATCCACATGAGCCCCAATGAGAAGGGCACGATCTACATCGGCGGACAATTTCTCTTCCGTTCCCGCGACCACGGTCAATCATGGGAGCGCATCTCGCCGGATCTGACCACTAACGATCCGGAGAAACAGAAGCAGGAAGAATCGGGCGGCGTTACGGTCGACAATTCTTACGCGGAGATGCACACAACGATCTACTCGATCAGCGAGTCGCCGCGCGACGGTCAAACCATCTGGGTTGGAACTGACGACGGGAATCTCCAGGTAACGCGCGACGGCGCGAAGTCCTGGACCAACGTCGTCGGTAATGTTCCCAATCTGCCGAAAGCTTCCTGGGTTTCGTGGGTGGAAGCCAGCCTTCATGACGCGGGCACGGCTTATGCAACGTTCGATCGGCATACGTTTGGAGATATGGAGCCGCACGTCTTCAAGACGACGGACTATGGAAAGACGTGGACGCCGATCGTCGCTGGAGACAGCGGCGTGCGCGGCTACGCGCATGTCATCAAGGAAGATACGGTGTCGCCCAGCCTGCTATTCCTGGGAACCGAATTCGGTCTTTGGATTTCACTGGATAGCGGTAAACACTGGGCGAGGTATAAAGGCCACGAATTCCCCAACGTCGCCGTCCGGGACATCGTTGTGCAGCCGCGCGAATCGGATCTGGTGATCGCCACGCATGGCCGCGGCATCTGGATCGTGGACGACATCACGACGCTGCGAAAGCTGACTCCGGAAGTCATGTCGCAAGAGGCAGTTTTTCTCCAGGCCAAGCCCGCGCAGCAGCGGCTCCCCGCGAATGGCGGCTGGGTAGAAGGAAGCGCGGTGTTCACCGGGCCCAATCCGCCGGACGCGGCGCTGATTACCTACTACCAGAGCAAGCGGCACATTTTTGGAAAAATGAAACTGGAGATTTTCGATTCGCAGGGCAAGCTTGTGGACACGCTTCCTCCGAACAGCCGCCGCGGCATCAGCCGCGTGGAATGGCCCATGCGCCTAAAAGCGCCCCACGTTCCGCCCGCGGCCACGGCTGCGTTTGAAGCCGCGCAGGGCCCCAGAGTTATGCCCGGCACCTACTCCGTGAAGATGACTCGTGGCAAAGAGACCTACAGCACCCAGCTTGTCTTGGAGCTTGACCGGCGCGCTAAATTCACGGTGGAAGACCGGAAACTGGAATTCGATGCGGCGATGCGCCTGCACCGACTGCTCGGGGAGATGAGCTTCGATGTCGACCGCATCAACGGAGTGCATGACGCGCTCATGGAGCGCGACGCAAAGCTGAAGGCAGACGCGGCCTTCAGTAAGCGGATACAGGAACTTGCCGTCAAAGTGGAAGCCCTGCGGAAGAAGATCGTGGCCACCAAGGAAGGTGGCGCAGTCACTGGTGAGGAGCGAATCCGTGAAAAAACGACGGCACTCTACGGAGCCATTTTGAATTATGAGGGGCGTCCAACCGATTATCAAACCGCGCGCATCGATTCGCTGAAGAAAGAATTGGAAGACGTGGCAAGCGAATTCGACGCCATTGTCACCAAGGAGCTTCCAGCGGTGAACAAATCACTATCGCAGAAAAAACTGGAGCCCATCCAGCCCATCGACAGAAAGGCCTGGGACGCCGCGGATGCCGATTCGGGAGCTGGCGCCCCCGGGGGCGCTAAACTTTTCCGCGAACGTGATTAGCCGCGGTCCACTTCGGATTGCTGCTTGTCAAGCTATGGCGGAAGGATCCGGGGTCTTCCGTTCTTCCAAGAGCAATCGGCGCAACATTCTCAAATCATTTAAGATGCGGCGGCTTGCGGCGATGTGTGATGAAAGCTTGTCCAATTTGTAGTTCGCGAGCTGCAAAGCCTGCTTTCGGCGTGCCAGCTGGGGAATTGCCGCGCGGAGGATTTCCGTTTCAATTTGATCTTGCGCTTCGCGCGTCGCTTCGAGCAGGTGATTCACATACTCGAGAGCGCTCTCAATGTGGTCGAACGGGGTTTCCGATTGATAGCTCATGGTTGTCCTCTCCGAGACGTTCCTGTTTCAGCGATGGGTCACCACAAAGGATAGGGCTGCCTACAAACCCGTACAACAGCTGAGCACATGGGCCTTTCCTGGGAGGCAGCAAGAGTTGGCGTTAGGTGGCCGTCTGGCTAGTTTCTGGTCTTATCCGCTGCTCTCTCGGAGCTGGTCTAATCACGAACGTCTCCTGCCGCGAGGACACATATAAAGGTGGTGGCGCATGAAAGTGCCGCGTCTCGGGTCTTCTCACCGCCCGGGACGGTTTCGCAGCCCCCTCTCCTGCGTGTTGATACGTTCGGCCCGCTGATAGTAAGTCCTGTTTTGTCTATAAGTTAAAGAAGAAGCCATCGGACAAGCATTCCCACCACCATTTCGTACCGGGAACCGATGGTGCGGACTCGAAGTGTATCCAAGAAGGCAATAGTCGGTAGGAAAGTCCCGATGAAACAGTACCGAAGGTCCATTTGGCCAAACATTTGGAATCGGTAATAAGTACTAATAGTCCTAGAACTTTGCAGGTTTGGAGTAGCTCGAACCGCTAGGACCCATGAAGAGGATGCGCGGCTGTCCGCAGTGGCGGGCCCGTTGAAGCGTGTTGAACAGCGCTTATTCAGTTCGGACGTGAGAGGAGCGGCGGAGGGGACATGCCCTTAGATGCGCTAGATCAGAAAACATTGAACAGCCTTCCCCGGCTGTCAGAGGTCTACGACGCTTACGGCGTCCAGGTCAATGCCTTGTCCGTGAACGAAATCTTTGCGCTGTACGAGCGCACCGGTTTTCTCTATCCCGACAAAGCCGCCCGCCTTCTTCCGCATCTCGGACAGGTCAGAGAGAACTGGCGGCGAATGCTGCGAGGTAGGGACTCCCTACTTTACGTCCTGACGGCCGGCGACAAAAAAAAGGGCCGTGCCTCGATTGCAGTTTGGCGTACGACGCATTATGGCTGGACCTCGCAACACCTGGTTTCTGAGAACAACCCGGTCGCGTCACGCGCGGTAATGCTGGCAGGAACGGCTGCGAGCATTCTGAGGGGCATTGATGAATCGCATCAGAATTGGTTCCGGCCAGAGAACCGCTTCCCGTCGAGAGTGTTCGGATCCATGGTTCAGACGATCGGACAGTCTCTTTCTTCCGTTCAGCGGCACATGTATTTCGCGCTGCCAAAGGTTTCGTCACTGCCTTCGGGGGAGAGAGTCCGCATCGTCCCCTACGATCCTTCTCATGAAGAAGCCCTTGCGCTGATCGCCTCCGTCGCGCGCGGCAGTATTTACGTCGCCGCCGAGCAACTCACAACCGATCCGGAATTGACCGAAGTGGACCAACTGTACCGCGAGGTAGGACTCCGGCGGAGTCGCCGCGTGTGGCTAGCCTACCGGGAGTACAAGGATGAACCAATCGGCGCGGTTATCGCCTATCGCGGTCCTTTGGGCCTGAACTTCAGTTATATCGAAAATCGCTGCGACCTGCTGCTGCATCCTACGCTTCCCGAAGGTGACGCTCTGGACGTTGTGTCTTCACTCCTTAGAGCGTCTGCGTCCGCTTATGAGGACTTTGAGCTTGACGCGATTCCGGTGATCGCGGAAGAAATCGCTGCGCCTGCCCTAGTTCAGCTGGGGGCAGAGTTCCTCCGCCACTATTGCCAGGGAACGTGGTTGCAGGAAGGACAGCTCCGCTTTTACCGGCACGTCGACGGCTTCTACTCAAGGCTCTTAGCGCGCGCCGAAAAGCACGCGATGCAGCCAAGTCTTATCGGGCAGGAACACTGATGAGCCAAGCTTCGACGATAGATTACATCATGGAAGACCCGCGCGAGGCGCTGCGCCTCGAGCTCAAAGTCGATTCCGACGCTTGGGCTCAAAAGTATCTGGCGCATCGGGTCCGCCCAGGCGCGCAAGTCCTTTCGGTTGGATGCGGTCCAGGAGTGATTCTGAGCGCCGTGACTGAATTGGATTCTTCCATCAGGGCGACCGGAATAGACATCAGCGCCGACCGAGTGCAGCAGGCGGTCGAGAGAAATCGCGAGAATGCGCGCGTGAAATTCGTTTGTGGGGACGCGCACGCGATGGAGTTCCAATCGAATAGTTTCGACCTTGTGTACAGCCGCATGTTGCTCCAATACCTAAAGCAAAAAGAGCAGGCCGTCGCGGAAATGACGAGAGTTTGCAAGCCGGGGGGCACGGTCCTGCTGCAGGACTTGGACGGTCAACTTCTGTGGCACTACCCGGAAGACACTGGGGTACAGCGCACCGCCGAGAAGGTCGTGACTGCACTAGCGGCTACCGGTTTTGATCCTTTCGTCGGGCGGAAACTTTTCTGGTTGGCGCGGAAAGCTGGTCTGAAAAACCTCGATGTTCAGGTGGAGTGCTATCACCTAATCGCAGGAGAGATTGCCCCGGAGATTCTGAAGCAATGGGAATTAAAGCTAGAGATTGCAAGACCACAACTGGCACGGGTGCTCGGCGGCGAGAGCGAGGCCCAAAAGCAAATACGAGCGTTTCTTGACTACCTCAGCCGGCCTGACACATTTACATATTCCACGGTGTTCACGGTAACGGGAGAAAAGCCTTTATGAGCTCTGCCTGCCCAAAAGGCCCAAGACACATGCGGATTATAGGAACACATTCATTGATTACCGACAGACAGATTTCTGAAGTAGCTACCTCAACACGTGCGGGGTCGCACGGGGCCATGTTCGGAAAAGAGCTAGTGGCCGGATTAGGTATTCCGGTTTAGCTCGCTGGGGGCTGTACATGAACCGCAGGAAAGAACCACATCGGCTGCAGCAAGCGGGAGACGCGTTCAGTGCGTACGGTGATGTCTGTGATCGGGAATCCGTCGCCAGCCTTGCTGACAAGTTTCTAGAAGGGAAACTAAATATGCTGTTCCATCGCAACCACGATAGCGGACCGGCGCCAAGCGCTGGGCGTATTCTCTTGGCTGGTTTTCTCGCAGTTTGTCTTACGGCTCCCACACCGGCCCAGACGTCACGGAGCGTCCCCGACGTCACCGCCATGAGCATGGAAGACCTGATGAATTTGCAGGTGACCTCCGTCTCCAAGCGCACGCAAAAAGTGGCAGACGCTGCGGCCGCGATTTTCGTGATAACGCAAGAAGATATACGACGCTCGGGAGCTACCAGCATTCCGGAAGCATTGCGACTGGCACCTGGTCTTGAAGTGGCGCGGATCGACCAGAACAAGTGGGCCATTGGCTCGCGAGGATTCAACGGGCGTTTCGACAACAAACTGCTGGTGCTGATCGACGGTCGAAGTGTCTACACCCCTCTGTTTTCGGGCGTGTATTGGAACGTCCAGGATGTGATGTTGGAGGACGTGGACCGGATCGAAGTGATCCGCGGCCCCGGAGCAACACTGTGGGGAGCCAATGCCGTCGACGGGGTCATCAATGTCATCACCAAAAAGGCCAAAGCCACACAGTCTGCAGTCGTAACAGCAGGAGCCGGAACGGATGAACGAGCAGCTGGCGGCGTTCGTTATGGCGGCAAACTTGGTGACAACACCTACTACAGAGCCTATACAAAATATTTCGATTGGGGGCCTTCCGCATACCCATCGGGAATGACGGCTCACGACGGCTGGGATGCCTTGCGCGGAGGGTTTCGCGCGGATTGGACGCCAGCCGGAGCGAATTCGCTGACGGTGCAAGGAGATGTCTATCGAAGCAGATTCGATGAGACTCTGACGGTGGCGTCGCTATCCGCTCCCTATTCCAACACGTTTCCCAATGATGGGAAATACAGTGGCGGCAACATCCTCGGGCGTTGGAATCATACTTCCGAGAGATCTTCGATGTCGTTGCAGATGTACTACGACAATACGACGATTACCGACCATTCGCTTTTCGGCGACCACCAGAACATATTGGATCTCGATTTCCAGCACGGGTTTCACGTTGGAGATTCACAACAATTTGTGTGGGGGCTGGGCTACCGCTCGATCCGCGACAAGAACGAGTCCAGTTTTACGGTTTCCCTGCAGCCCAATCAAGTCACTCTGAATCAGTTCAGCACATTCCTGCAGGATGAAATCAGTTTGGTCGACAATCGCCTGCAGATTACACTGGGTTCCAAATTCGAGCGCAACGAGTTCACAGGGTTTGAAATTGAGCCCAACGCAAGACTGCTCTGGAACCTCACTCCAAATCAATCTGTCTGGACTGCGGTATCACGCGCCGTCCGGACTCCCGCGCTTACCGAGGAGGGTCTGCGGCTAAACTCAGCGGTTATACCACCGGGGGCGCCTTCGAACCCCACGCCGTTCCCCGCGGTAATTGCGGTTTTCGGCAGCCATCAGTTCAACTCCGAAGACCTTCTCGCGTACGAACTCGGATATCGAGTACAGGCAACCAGCAACCTTTCGCTCGATATAGCGACCTTCTACAACAATTACTCGAATCTTCGTACGGCAGAGCCGGGTACACCTTTTCCGGAACCGATAGGGAGTCCCGTTCCGACCGATATCGTCATCCCCTTTGTCGCAGGCAACAAGATGAGCGGTGGAACTTACGGCGTCGAACTGTTTGCAGACTGGAAAGTCGTTCCGAAGTGGAGGCTGGCGGGCTCCTACAGCTATCTGCAAATGGACATTCACAAGAATGCGAACAGTCTGGATCCGACTCCGGACAATCCAAACGGCTCAAGCCCTCGTCATCAATGGTATT